>CAZHJN010000052.1:0-12472 GCA_964532995.1 uncultured bacterium | reverse complement strand
TCGAACCCGTGTCTGATGGCTGAGAACCACCTGTCCTGGGCCACTAGACGATGGGGGCATTCGGACAGATAATTTTATAATAAAGAGGGAAAAATGCCAAATGCTTAATGATCAGGTTTTTTCTTCAGATATGCAAAGTAATATGCAGCTCCGACAAAAATTGCACCACCAATGATATTTCCAAGAGTTACAGGGATCAAATTTTTCAAAATGAAACTGCTCCATGTAAGACAACCTATCTCATTACCAAAACCGGATAGAGCAATAAAATTCAGGTTATTCTTAAGAAAGAGTCCAGCGGGAACAAAATACATATTTGCGACACTGTGTTCAAAACCAGCTGCAACAAAAGCCATAATTGGAAAATAAATTCCAAATATCCTGCTTATATTATCCTTGCCTGACATAGCGAGAACCACAGCAAGACAGACCAGCCAGTTGCAGGCGATCCCCCTGTAAAATGCTTCTGAAAATGATAGATTTACTTTTGAAATTGCGATTGAAACTGCGGTAATACCCACTTTTGTCTCATTGATTTTCCACAGACCGCTGTGATATATGATGGCAACCAGCAGTATGGAGCCGACAAAATTTGCAAGGAAAACTATAGCCCAGTTGTAAAGCATTTCTTTAAACTTTATATCTTCGGATAAAACTGCTGTTAGCATCAGGCAGTTTCCGGTAAAAAGTTCGGCACCGGCAATAATAACAAGCATCAATCCCACAGTAAAAACACTTCCACCGATAAATCTGGCAAATCCGCATCCAGCAAACTCTGCCAGGTCATTTGTAACAATGGTAAAAAGATGCGCTCCAAAACCAATATAAACGCCGGCAAGAATTCCAGGTATCCACAATGAAAGTAAAGGGAGTTTAACCTTTTTCTTGCCTGACTCAACAAGAGCAACAGCTATCTCGTTCGGAGAAAGATATCCCATAGATTAAAGTCCTGATGTTTCAAGAACATCAGGAACATATTTTTCCCAGCCAAGCGGCATAATATGAATTCCCTGGCACATATCTTTCATTCCTTTTATCAGCTCAGCTGCAATCCGTATACTTGTTTTTACTCTTTCTTCCTTCTTTGCTTCAGCCATCATTTTAATATATCTTTCAGGAACACTAACCCCCGCAACATTTTCATTCATATATTTAGCCATGCCTGCCGATTTCAAAAGAACGATACCTCCAAGCACAAAAACTTTATACTTTTCCACTGCCTTAATGAATTTTTCGAAACTTCCCAGGTCATATACAGCCTGCGTTTGAAAAAATCGTGCACCTGCTTCTATCTTTTTTTCCATTTTTACTAATTGCAGCTCAATCGGTTCATAACCTGGACTTACAACAGCTCCAAGGAAAAATTCAGGCTTTCCATCAAGTTCATTCCCTTTCATATCCTTTCCATTCATAAGTTCCGTGGCAACCTTCAATAAAGAAACAGAATCAAGGTCAAAAACCGGTTTTGCATCCGGGTGATCTCCGAGGGTAGTATGGTCGCCTGTAAGGCACAGGATATTTCTCACTCCAAGGACATAAGCACTCAAAAGGTCTGATTGCAAAGCCAATCTGTTTCTATCCCTGCATGTAATCTGAAAAACCGGTTCAAGTCCTCTTTCAATCAAAAGCCTGCATGTGGCAAGAGAACCAAGCCTCATCACTGAACTCTGAAGGTCAGTCACATTGAAGGCATCAACTTTGTCTTTAATATGCTCTGCTTCCTTCAGGTGAGGTTCAATATTTGTTCCTTTGGGAGGTCCAATCTCAGAAGTTATAACAAACTTTCCTTCTTTTAATTTTTCAGAAAAATTTTTCTGTTCCATACTAAATCCCTTTTATGATTTTTTCAAAATCCCTGATAAAGGTTTTTTTATTTTTCAAAATTGATTCTTTTCCGATTTTTCTCAGTCTTTCATAAATAAGGATCCAGCCACAGTCTGTTTCCGGATCAACCTCACATTTTTTGTTTTTTGCACCACCGCATGGCCCATTCAAAAGAGATTTTGCACAGGATGTTATCGGACATATTCCACCTGTGTAATTCAAATAGCATTCCCCGCATTGGTTGCAATCACAATCAAGAACTGTCAATCCCTGAAACCCATTTAAATAAAATGTATCACAGCCAGGAAAAACAATTTTTTCTTCAAGCAATCCTGCAACAACCTGAACCCCAACCCCGCAGGAAAATACAATAATCCCTTCTGATACTGCAATCTCGTTTGTGTTTTTTTTAATATATGCTTTTGCAAAATCTTTATTGCACAGATAATCTATCTCAGCAATACCTGTGATTCCATCCTGTCTTTCGTTTATAAATTTTTTAATTTCTTCTTCAGGAAAATAGATTTCTTTGCAGCCAAAACACTTAAAAACGTATAACTTTTTCTCAAAATACGTCTCAAGTTCCTTAAGATTTTTAAGTTTTGTAATAAGCATTTTTCTTTGCCTTTTTGATTAAACTTACGATGCTTATCTTTGATGAACATATATAATCACAGCACCCGCATTCAATACAGCTTTTCACCCTGTATTCAACACACCTTTCCCACATCTGATTTTTACCATAGTATGCGTAATACAGCGGATAGAGTTCCATGGGGCACACATCAACGCATCTTCCGCATTTGATGCAGGTATTTTCCTCAGAAATACCTGCTGGATTTTTGTTTATCAATGTATAACCTGTTGTTCCTTTTATGACTGCTGTATCAAAATTATTCTGGATTATGCCCATCATTGGTCCGCCCATTTTCAAAATATAATTTTCTGTATCAAAAGCCTTTTCCCCACCACAGTACTGGAGAATATCTTTAACAGGTGTACCTATCAGCACATCAAAATTTCCCGGTCTTTTGAAAAAATTTGAAACTGTGATAACCCGATTAATAAGCGGAAGCCCGCGGATAATCGCTTCAAAAATAGAATAAACGGTTCCTGTATTAAGAACAACTATTCCCACATCAAGAGGCAACCCACCTTCTGGAACCTGTCTGCCAACAGCTGTTTTTATAAGCATCTTTTCTGCGCCCTGCGGATATTTTGTTTTCAGTTCTTTCAATGTTATCCATGGATATCCTTCAATTTGTTTTCTCATCTGTTCAATTGCCTGAGGCTTATTATTTTCAATGCCGATTATCACATTTTCAACTGATAGAATTTTTCTCACAATCTTTATTCCTTCAACAATTTCCTCCGCTCTTTCAATCATCAGCCTGTTGTCAGAGTTAAGATAGGGTTCACACTCGCAACCGTTCACAATGATTGTATCAATCGGATTTTTTGTCCTTCGCAATTTAACACTGGTTGGAAACATAGCGCCACCAAGACCCACTATTCCTTTTTCTCTAACAAGTTCCACCAGGCCCTCATCTGATAATTTTTCCCATTCAGAAATTCCTGTAACAGAAGAATCTTTTTTTTCTGAAAAATCGTTTTCAATTATAATAGCAGGACAATTCGCAAGCATTGCAGGATGGAATTTTTCTTCTATTGAAATAACTTTGCCGGAAATCGGTGAATGCACAGGACTTGATATCAATCCTGAGGCAACACCAATTTTCTGGCCAATTTTTACATTATCCCCTTCTTTTACGCATATTGAAGCAGGAGCACCAGCATGCTGCAATACATAAATATAAACATATTCAGGGGACTTGAATCTTTCTATCGGTAAATTTTCTGTAATATCCTTGTTTTCTGATGGATGAACTCCTCCATAGTAGTTTTCAAACCTGCGGTTAACAGAAAAAATTGACAGTTTCCTTTTTTCATCAAGGGTAAATTTATTGTAATCTCTGATCTGAATTGAATTTCCGTATTTTCTTTCCTGTTTGCCCACCCTGTTGAATATTTCTATCCAAACGCATGCTTTCTCAGGGTCCACCTCGCATTTTCCATTTTTCGCGCCACCGCATGGACCATTCAACAGGCTCTTTGCACAATCAACAACAGGGCAATAACCTGCGGTTATTCCAAGATAACACTGTCCGCAACCAGCGCACTTTTCAGCGCCGAGTGCCATACCATGATAACCTGAAAGACTTGTTGCATTTTTGCTCTGAGGTACAGTATCAGCCAGAGCAAGGATCCTGATTCCTCTGTTTTCAAAAAGAGATGCGACAGTCTGGATGCCAAGCCCGCAGGAAATAACACCGATATCCTTTATATCGCTTTCTATAACTGGTGCAAGTTTCTTTTCGGTAAGATATCTGTTGCACAAAAAATCAACTGCCTCACAATGCTTAATCTTATCGGTTCCTTCAAATAACTTAATGATACCGGTACATTCAGTTTCTTCTTCTTCTTTTTCAAACGCTCTGTAGCATTTCTTACACCAGACGATTGAAAAGCTTGCAACATCACTCAGCAGCGCTTTCAACTCGTCTTCTTTTTTAATTCTGTACTTTGTATAATCAATCATTATCTTGGCCTTTTTATAAAATTCTTTATATTTTAACACAATTCTTTGCGCGAAAAAACCTGAAAGGAATCAACACTAAACTCTGATAAAAGCGACAGGAGATTGATTCCAATAAACCCTGAAAACTGAAAAATTCATGCCTTCGGTCCGGACAATTTTTCTATATTCAACAAAACCTGCTCGGCTTCTTTTTTTGTTTTACATCCGCACACAATAAAAGAAAGTCTTGAATCAAGATTCCTGAGAAAAAAATTAATCTCTTCTGGTTCCACATATGCCATGATAATCTTGCCTGCATCCTGTATTTTTTTGTATAACCATAGCCACTCTCTCACTGAATAACTTCTTCCTGCGCCGGGAACCCACTGTATCATTTTGATTTCTGGTATTTTACACAATCTTTCAAGATGATGGAGAGCACCGGGTCCGTCAAGATGGTAAATCACTGTTTTGAATTCTCTTCCGACCAGCTCAATCTCAGGCACAATAAACTGCTCAAACATTTCTTCTGAAAGCATGCAGGAAATATCTGATTGAGTCGAAATAAAAGGATAGGGACACCACAATCCAAGCCAGCATATTCCATAGCCTTCCTGGTATTTTGTATAGATTTCAGTCAGATTCTTTTTAATAAGCACCCAGTTTTTTGCAAGATTCATAATTGTAGATTTCATTGCATCCGGTTTATCAACAAGTCCTGTCAGAAATTTCTCAGAACCCATAATCATTGAAAGAAAATCATTACCCGGAAGTATTGCGGGTTGACCGATAAGGAATTTTCCAGAACCAGCCTGAACAAATCTTGTGTAAAAATTAAGAAATGCTTGAATTTCAGCAGATTGCCAGTCAAGGTTGAAAATGTTTTTATCTTCAATGTCAAGATTTTCTACAGGTTCAATCCAGATGGTACTCTGAGTGAATTTAACCCTTGAACCATATGAAATTGTATAACCTGCCATCACAGAATCAGAGGGAAGTGCTTCTCCAAGAAAGGCAGTGGTTGAAAAACGATATTCCAAATTTTTAATATACCAGTCAAAATTCAAATAAATGTCTCGTTCAGATGAAGGTTGTTCTGGTGGTTTTAAGTCTGACTTTGGATCTGGAGCGTAAAGAGCGATGCATGGCCTTCCAGTGTATTTTCCGTTCCAGAAATCTGTTAATCTCTGTCTGGTTTCGCGCCAGTCAGGTTTGAATAGCATGATAATGTTATCTGGCTCTGTAAATAAATGGCCTTCTGAACATTCCGCCAAAGTGATGCGGGTTGTAAATGCAAAGTGATATAGTATTTTTTCCTGGCTTTAAGACTCCTGTGAGATCAACATCCCACTGGAACCTGTAATCATTAAACCACCATAAAATCCTGTAATTATCTCTATGGGCAACCGGTTTACCATTAATGTAGAGCCAGCACTCATTAAACAACCCCGGGAACATAAGACGAATATTCCCTTCAACATCCTGCTGGGTAAGTTCCACCTCTGTCCTGTACCAGCCATAACCGGTGTAGCTCTGCCTGTCTCTGTTTCTAATTCCCTGAGCCTGAATATAAAGATCCGTTCTCACAACTTCCCATGTGTAAATCGGGTAATCTTTTCTTGTTTTCAAATCAAACCTGTCTTTATATTTTTCCCAGTAATTAAGGTCAAGAGGAGCTGAATAAAATTTTTCCTGTCTGCCGATATTATATGGATCCCTCATAAAAAACCATTCTAAAGGCAGTTTCATTATTAAGGATCCTTTTGTACCATCAATAAACTGGAGTAATTCTCTGTACTGCTGAACTTCTCCAGGCCACCATGCATACCCACGCTCTCCAATCCTTTTATAGGTTGTAAAAATTCCGTTCATTGCCGTTAACTCTTCTCTTGCAGCAAGACCTTTTTCTCCATACAAAACTGCCTTTGCATAATCAATATTTGTTGCTGCCTCTTTTACCATGGAAATGTAATTCTTCAGAATTTCAAAGCTCAATCTGGTAAACCTCATTCTATCCAGATATAGATTTTCATTCCTCGTTCTTTCTTTTCTGGCTGAAATTTTTTCTGCTATTTTTTCAGCCTCTATAATTTTTTTCTCTAAATGGTCAACAAGTTCTTCAGTGTAGATTGCTGGAGCAATAAAATGCTCATGTTCAGTAACGATTGTATCCTGCCAGGCTTTAAATATTGCATTCCAGTATTCTGACATTGGCTTTGCCATAGGTCCATAAAAAGCAGGATAAAATTCCTGTATCAATCTATCAACATCTTCATCAGAATTCCACATCAATCTTGCTCTGATGTAAAGGTTGATAAAGGTTGTCGCAAAAGCGCCGCGACTTTCTGTATCTATGCCAAGTATTCCGGCATTTCTGTAGTGTTTGATATCCTGCCGGATAGAAGCGATTGATGGATTCGGGATATCTCTCCACACAAGCATTCCCTGGTCATAATCGTATATCACCACCCTTCCCTGCATTACCTTTGACCATTTATACATCATATCCCTGTATTCCTGCCTCGGAGGGGATTCCATATCGTCCATTCCATGAATTGGATCTATATCAATCGGAGCAAGATATGCCACAAGTGGTTCCTTCGCAACAATATTTCTGACAGGAGGGATTGTCATATTTGAATACGCAAGAAATCCTATTTTTGCATTGCTTTCAGGATATTTTTTCATCAATATTTCTGCGACATTATTGTAAAATTCCATAAAAGCATCAGTCATTGAAGGAGTCATAAAATACTTGTCCCATTGAAGGGACATTAATTCTTTATCTTTTTGTGAATCAGAACTATAAAGGCCATCCTCCATTCCGAGAGTAATTCTCCTGCCAGCAGCATAATCCTTCTCAATCTTTGCAGCAACATGTTCGGCCGTGGATCTTTCTGATATTGGAATTCTGAATGGGTTCCCACCCGGAGCAATATCCTTTGTGTACTTAGCAAGAGCGTGTCCGCTCGGAACGATCTCGTTATTCATCATATTCAGACGCATAAATTTATCTTTTCCTGTTGTATCCCCGAGCCAGGAAATCCAGTATTTTCTCACTTCAAATGGTGGAGCGTACGCGTAATCAATCTCACCGATGGTAAGTCTTGAAAATTCAGGGATACATTCGCCAAACTCAGTGGGCATGAAAAATCTGCAACCCCATCTTCTCAGTATTTCAGCCACCGCATAACAGCTGGATTCATCATTGCTTCCAGCAAGATAAATCCTGTTCCCATCTGTCTTAATAACTATAGCATCCGCCCGCAGCACTGGCTTTTTTTTCCTGACCGCATCCAGTTTATTCTGCAATTGTGGGTTTTCTTTTAAAGCAAGAGAACCGATGACAAAAAGCGGAATATCTTTTCTTGCAAGCTCTGATGTGATTTTCTGCTCGGTACTGATTATCTCAATTTTTGCTCCGGCCATTTTCTCAATATATTCTGCAAGATCTCCTGCAGCGAGTCTTTCAAAATTGCCTGCATTTGCAGATACCAGAATTTTTGCGTTTGATTGCCCGTTTTCAGCAATAACAATCTCTTTTGAATAAATGAAAGAAACCTGCAATAAAATAGCGGCTAAAACGAATGCCAGGTGAACAAACTTTTGCTCCATTGACTCCTCCTGTATTTAGATTTGCATTATTATATCACACCAATTTTCGCGATGTGATAAAATTTGAAAAAAATGATTTTTTTCAATTCCTTAAAAAACATGTTATATTTTTTATCCGGATTCTTTAGATGCTGGATGTCATAATAAGGAGAAAACAGTGATAAAGATGAAAGAGTGTGATATTGAATTTTACCAGAGGATAAAAGATTTTCTTCCTGAATGCATTATTGATGTTCACACGCACATATGGAGAAAAAAAGATTATCCACAACAAAAGAAAGAAGATCCAAGGATTGTAAAATGGCCTTCAATGGTGGCTGATGAAAATCCAGTTGAGGATCTGATTGAAGCCTATAAAATTTTGCTTCCTGGCAAAAATGTTACACCGGTTATTTTCCCCAATTTACCCGAAAAAAATAATCTTGAAAAAATCAATGATTATGTGAGCGAGTGCGCAAGAAAAACAGGCTTTCCTGCTCTGATTTTTAGCGATCCGAAGTGGACATCAGATGAAGTGGAAGAAAAAATAATTTATGGTGGATTTATTGGAGCAAAAAGTTATATGAGTATGGTCCCAGATATTCCATCAAACAAAATAAGTATATTTGATTTTTTCCCGAGACATCAATTGGAAATACATGATAAAAAATCATGGATTGTGATGTTACATATTCCAAAAGATGATAGACTCAAAAATCCGGAAAATCTTAAAGAGTTGCTCGAAATAGATGAAAAATACGGTAATGCCTCTGTTGTTGTCGCACACGTGGGCAGGGCTTATTGCAACAGCGATGCCGGCAATGCTTTCAAACTGTTGAAAAAAACAAAAAGAATATTCTTTGATATAAGTGCTAACACAAATGAACATATCTTCTCTTTGCTTATCGATGCAGTTGGACCCGAAAGAATCCTTTTCGGTTCTGATATGCCCATCACAAGAATGAGAATGAAAAGGATAGAAAAAAACGGAATCTATGTCAACCTTGTTCCTAAAGGTCTTTACGGTGATGTTTCCGGAGACAAACATATGGAAGAAATTGAGGGACCTGCAGCAGAAAAACTGTCATTTTTTTTATATGAGGAAATGGATGCATTCAGAAGGGCATCTGAGAAATACGGACTTAAAAAACCGGATATTAAAAAGATCTTCTATGAAAACGCAAAAAGAATCATCGATAAGGCTCAAAACAACTGAAAACGCGGAGGCAGCATGCTTAAAATAAATTGTCCATATAACCTTAAAAAAGGCAGCTGGTTAAAGGGAAATTTTCACATACATACAACAAGAAGTGATGGTGTTTTCAGCCCTCAGGATGTCATAAAAAAGTATGCCGAGCTTGGACATGATTTCCTGTCGTTTTCTGACCATGACAGACTGATGACAGAAAAGGAATATGAAAAACTTGATAGCAATGGAATTGTGTTAATTCCAGGTGTTGAGATTTCCGCAAATGGGCCTCATATGCTGTATATTGATTCGGAAAAAGAAATCTCACCAGAACAGCCAAGACAAAAAATTCTCAATGAGATAGAAAAAATATTTGCTCAAACAGGAAGAGGTTTTGCAGTTATAAACCATCCTGACTGGCAAAATGAGTTCAATCATTGTTCCATTGAGCAGATGAATGAATGGACAGACTACCTTGGCATAGAAATTTATAACGGTGTCATAGGCAGGCTGGATGGAAGCCCATACGCAACAAATAAATGGGACATTCTTCTTTCACAGGGAAAAACAGTCTGGGGATTTGCCAATGATGATTCTCACAGAGATGGCGACCACGGGCTTGGCTGGAATGTTGTTTTTGCTGAAAAAACAAGAAAATCAATCATAGATGCGATCCGTCAGGGGAATTTTTATTGCTCAACAGGAGTTGTAATAAGACATATAGAATGTGACGGAAAAAAGATTTATCTTGAAACAGAAAATGCAAAGAAGATAGCAGTGATTCAGAATACCGGCAGAAGATTTCAAACCGTTTATAATCGATCAATGCAGATTGAGATACCGCCTGATGCAAAATACATAAGATTTGAATGCTGGGGTGAGGCAGAACAGATGGCATGGACACAGCCAATCACGATTGAAGTTGAAGAAAATAAAGAAAACCTTGATTATGTTTGCAGATGGAAAACTTCTGAGCTCCTTGATATTCCTGACCTGGATGAAACGAAACCTGAGGAAGCAATAAGATTTGTAAGAACAGAGATTTCATGCCAGCCAGGTGGAACAGCCCTGAGTGGTTTTGTGGATACCAGAGAAATATCAAACAGACAATCCGGTATAATTTATCTTATATCAGAGGTTCATTTTGAAAGTGACTCAAAAGCTCTGCTTTCCCTTGGCTATGACGGTCCGATAAGGGTATGGCTAAACAATGAAGAGGTTTTCTATGGTCCTGGAACAAATCCCGCAATCAGAGATCAGACAAAGGTTTACACAAGAGTAAGAAAAGGAAACAATAAAATTGTGGTTGCGTTTGACACAAATGGCGGAAAGGGATGGGGATTCTTTTGCAGGCTCAAGACTGCATATTGAAAAATTTTTTGATTTTTTCCCACTCATCCTTGAGCAACACTGTTTTGTTAAAAACAGGTCTTCCCTGAGATGAATCAGGGTCGCAAACAAAATAACCCAGTCTTTCAAACTGGAATCGATCTCCGAATTTTGCAGCTGACAGACACGGCTCAGCCCTGCAATTTTTGAGAATCACAAGGGATTCCGGATTAAGATTAACCGTAAAATCAGAACCCTCAGGAAAATCCAGCGGGTTTTTTTTCAAAAAGAGGCGATTGTAAAGCCGGACTTCTATGTCAATACAGTGGCTGGCTGAAACCCAGTGAATAATTGCCTTTGACCTTTTTTTATCAGAATGAACATTTTTTGACTCAGGGTCATATGTGCATCTGATTTCCACAATGTTTCCATTTTTGTCCTTTATAACCTCATTGCATTTAACAAAATAAGCATATCTGAGCCGCACTTCTCTTCCTGGAGAAAGCCTGTAAAATTTTTCAGGAGGATTTTCCATAAAATCGTCTTTTTCAATATAGAGAACTTTTGAAAACGGAATTTTTCTTATACCATCAGAAGGATCTTCGGGATTGTTTATCGCTTCAAGTTCCTCTGTTTGAACCTCCGGATAATTCTCAATCACAAGTTTTAAAGGATTCAGTACAACCATCCTCCTGTGACATGTTTTATTGAGATGCTCTCTGACAAAGTGTTCAAGAAGTTCTATGTCAATGACACTGTCAGTTTTTGCAACACCAATTCTTTCGCAAAAATTTCTTATTGCTTCAGGTGGATAACCTGCCCTTCTCATTCCTGCAATTGTCGGCATCCGCGGATCGTCCCATCCGCTTACAATACCTTTTCTGACAAGCTCCAGGAGATATCTCTTGCTCAAAACAGTATATGTCATATTGAGCCTGGCAAATTCAATCTGCTGTGGATGATAGACACCAAGCTCATCAAGAAACCAATCATAAAGGGGTCTGTGATTTTCATATTCAAGCGAACATAATGAATGGGTGATACCCTCAATGGAATCTTCAAGCCCGTGTGCCCAATCATAAGAAGGATAGATACACCAGCTATACCCTGTTCTGTAATGTGGAACTTTTTTTATTATCCTGTACATCACAGGATCTCTCAGATTCAGATTTGGAGATGCCATGTCAATCTTTGCCCTGAGTGTCTTTGACCCTTCTGAAAACTCGCCGTTTTTCATCCTTTCAAAAAGATCAAGATTTTCCTCAATGCTTCTGTTTCTGTAAGGACTTTCCTTACCTGGTTCTGTCAGGGTTCCCCGGTATTCTCTTATTTCTTCAGGACTCAGATCGCATACATAAGCCTTACCTTTTTTTATCAATTCAATCGCATATTCGTACATTTTCTGGAAATAATCAGAGGCAAAATAGAGTCTATCATTCCAGTCATAACCAAGCCATTTTATATCCTGTTTTATCGCCTCAACATATTCAGATTCTTCTTTTGCAGGGTTTGTATCATCAAACCTCAGATTGCATTTACCACCAAATTCCTTCGCTATCTCAAAATTCAGGCATATTGCCTTGGCATGGCCGATGTGAAGATAACCATTGGGTTCTGGAGGAAACCTGGTATGAACCCTTCCACCAAATCTGCCTGTTTTTATATCGTTTTTTATAGTTTCCCTTATAAAATCCAAAGGCTTTTCAGTATTATTTTTCATGGCTGAGAAATGTGATTTAACGGTGAATTATTATATTTTTTTTATCCGCCCTCTGTCAAAAATCCCCCCACCGGTCATTTGTTGAAAAATTAAAATTTTATCCCCTTCTGTTTTCCAAAAAAACTTGGAATGGACTTAAATCCCCCTCTATCCCCCTTTTACAAAGGGGGAAATCTTGTTTTTCTCCCTCCTTTATTAAAGGAGGGCTGGGGTGGATTTTAAATCCCACTTTTCCAAA
>CAZHJN010000051.1:0-12659 GCA_964532995.1 uncultured bacterium | reverse complement strand
ACAACCTGCGTCTTTATCCCTTTAAGCTTATTTTTTCCACTGTCGCCCTTTCCCAGGGGCAAACTCACAACACACAATCTTACCCCTTCCTCTTTATCTGCTCTCCTCAATACCAGTCGCAAATCCTTTTCCATTTTTTTCATCCTTTAAGGTAAAATGTTTAAAACCAATTTTTTCCACATTTTCAACTGATTTCAGCCTGAAATCAAGATTTTCAGGATTCAAAAAGTACGGATCAGCAAATATTGAATGTTTGTCATACCCGGATTTTTTTGCCTCTTCAAACGAAATTCTCTGACCTGTAGTATTAAAATATCCCCATAAAGGCTCTTTTCCGCTTTTTTCCCAGAAAAGATTGAGTTCGCTTATTAATCCTGAGAGTTTCTTTACACCATAACTAAAAATAAAAAAGGGTTTTTCCTCGCCAATCAATATGTTTCTCTCAAAAGTGAATGAATTATGGTCTTCGCCTCTTGATAAAGAAATAACTCCCTCATCTCCAAAGGCAAAGATATTGTTCCTTATGATGTTTTCTCTTCCATAGTGTTGATGAAAGATTTGACTGTTTGTAAACGCACAGATATTATCTTCCACAACAATATGAGAACTGCCTTCATCAAGATAAATACACCACGCACCATAGCCATATTTTTCAATTCTGTATATAAAATTTTTTCTTATCACTGTTGCTGGCTGGACTCCAAGAGTGTAGATACCGCCCATATCGCTTAATAAACCCTTCCCGATATCATGAATGAAATTATTTTCTACGATATTATTTTTTGAAACATTTTCTCCATATCCCCAAACCCAGCCACAGGATATCCCTGTGTAATACAAATCGTGAATGTGATTATCAGAGAATTTGCAGTCTGACGCATGCATGGACAGAATTCCAGCAGCACTGTGATATAAAATTCCGCAATCATGGATATGGTTTCCAATTACATTTATGAATGAAGTTCTCTTACAAACTTCAGAAACTGCATCCCCACCATTAATCTTTATGCCCCCGGCACCCATATCATGGATATGATTACCCGTGATATTTATATCCTTGCAACCATCTGAAATTTCTATGCCATAGCAACCGCTGTGTCTTATTTCGCAATGCTTGATACTGCAATTAGTGCAACCCTTCAGATAGATTACACCTGGAATACTGTATGCAGCCTGAACGCTTAAATTTTTTTCATCATCCGATGCGATACGTTCACCGTGTTCAATCAAAAGTCCTTTGATTGTGATATTTTCTATGTATTTGCCTGTTTCTGGAGAACCTTCAAAAATAAACGCCTGCGCCAACATTGATGCATAGGCCTCAATAGAATTAATATCTTCATTTTCTTCAGGGATATAAAAAAGCAGTCCACCGGTTCTATCAAGGTACCACTGACCCGGTTTTTTCAGCTCTTCAAAAATGTTTTCAACTAAATATCTGGATCCCTCACCTTTTTCATCTGCAAGGTTCATTTTTGTCTTTTTTGAAAGAATAACAAGTCCTTTTTCCTGTTCAAAATCCTTTATGAGCACTCTTTCCTCAATCCATCTGTGAAGAATAACCAGTTCAATATCCTGGAGATTTTTCCACTTTTTCATATCCTGGTTATTGATGAAAAACCTGTCGCTACCTTCAAATAAACTTTTTTTCTTTTCTTCCTCAGTAATTTTTATCCTGTAAAAACCTTTTTCAGGCAGGATGGGTCTTTTTTTTCTTTTTCCATTGACAAATAGCTGATAGAAATAAAAATTCTGTTCTGTTTCTTTTTTTATATCTGAAAAGAAAGCATCAACACCATTAACACGGGTTTTCGACCAGTTTTTTATCTTTATACCACAATCAATCACAGGGATTTCTCCCGGGAAATTTTCATATGCTGTATGGGAATCTTCAGGAGTAAAGATTATTGGCCTGGAAATCTGGTATCTGCCACCCCTGATAATAACCTTTGTTTTACCTGAAATGGTTCCATTTGATTTAAGATTTCTTATTTTATCCCTTGCCGCCTCAATTGTTGCAAGGGGTCCGTCAGTACCTTCAGCATTGGGTTCAGGATAAAGCCCTGACCATGTGTCTTTACCATCAATCGCAACATAAAATGTTAAAATTTTTTCATCCATGTTTTTACCCTGTTTTTTAAGATTGCATTTTATCACCAAACATTAAAAAGGCAAGGATTTTTCTAACAGTAAAATTCAAGTTATGTTATAATTATTTCCATGGAATTTCAAAAAATCATCCTTTCGCTTGAGAATTACTGGATAAAAAGGGGATGTTTCCTGTGGCATCCTTATTCAACAGAAGTTGGTGCAGGAACAATGAATCCTGCAACATTTTTTGGCATTCTTGGAAAAAAAACCTGGAATGTTGTCTACCTCGAACCATCTCAAAGACCTGCGGATGCCAGATATGGCGAAAATCCAATAAGATTGTACCAGCATCATCAGATGCAGGTTATTCTTAAGCCGCCTCCTTCAAAAATACAGGATGTATACATTCAGAGTCTTAAAAGCCTTGGAATAGATGTTTTCAAGCATGACCTGCGCTTCATTGAGGATAATTGGGAAGCACCAACACTTGGAGCCTGGGGAGTTGGCTGGGAAGTATGGCTTGATGGACTTGAAATCACACAATTTACATATATGCAGCAGGCAGGTGGAATAGATCTTGATCCTGTCAGTGTTGAAATAACATACGGTCTTGACAGGATTGCCTGTTTTCTTCAAAAAAAACAATCGGTTTTTGATATTGACTGGGGTTCAGACACGAATTATGGATTTCTGCATAAAGAAAGAGAAAGGCAGTATTCCATTTTTGGCTTTAACCAAGCCAATGTGGATTTTCTGTGGATGTGGTTTGATAGCTTTGAGAAAGAAGCAAAATCACTCCTTGATAAAAAACTTTTTTTTCCGGCCTATGATTACATATTGAAACTGTCCCATATCTTCAATCTTCTTGAATCAAGAGGTTCAATCAGTGTCAGCGAAAGAACAAGAATTATAACAAGAATAAGGTCTCTGGCAAATCTTTGTGCGCAACAATACATCGAAAAGGAAGAATGTTGAAAGGAATGGAACTTATTACAAGGGCTGTATTGTTTCAGGGTCCTGAGAGAATTCCCTACACGCTATGTGATGAGTTTGGAAGCGACATGATTGGTACTGGAATTCTTCCTGATCCAAAATGGAAACCCTCGTTTCCACCCTCTGATACAAAATGGGAAGATGAATGGCATTGCGTGTGGGAAAGACTTTCAGGAGATATTACAAAAGGACAGGTAACAGGCAATCCCCTGAAATCTTATGAAATGTTTGACTCCTTTGTCTGGCCGGATTTCAGAGTTCCAGAAAGATATTCTGAAATAAAAAAGCAGGTTGAAAATAATAAAGAGGATAAGTTTGTTCTTGCAAGCATTGATTTTTCTCTGATGCACAGGCTTGAATACCTGAGGGGACATGAAAATGCCTGGACAGATCCATATCTCCAACCGGAAAATCTTCACAGGTTGCTTGACAGACTTGCGGATCTTGCCATTGATCAGATTGATGGGGTTGCTGAAGCCGGCGCTCATGGCATCGTATCTGCTGATGACCTCGGTTTTCAGGATAGACCGATGGTTTCTCCAGAGATATTTCACAATTTTTTTGCGCCCTATTATGAGAAGGTTTATCAGCATGCAAAAAAAAGAAATCTTCTAAATTTTCTGCATTCGTGCGGTTATATCATTGATCTGCTTGATGACCTGATTGATGCCGGGCTTCATGTGATCCAGATGGATCAGCAGGAGAATATGGGACTTGAAAATCTTGATAAAAGATTTGGAGGCAGAATCTGTTTCTGGTGTCCTGTTGATATTCAGAAGACAATGAATTCAGGCACGATTGAGGATGTAAAAAATTACGCAAAAAAACTCATAGATACATTCGGCAAATACAGAGGCGGTTTTATTGCAAAATGGTATGGTGCACCTGATGCTGTGGGACATACAAAAGAAAAAATCAGGGCTATGTGTGAAACCTTTGTCTCTTATGGCTCAGAGTTTTATAAAAAGAATTAGTTCTGTCCGAGTTTTTCTATATCAATTGAGTCAATATTACCGAGCACTTTCCTGATTGCTTTTCCAACCATTTTCGCAACATCAGTGTTATTTGGTGCCCTTAAAGGTTCAGTCATCCCAAAGTGTGTATCAGTATGCCTCTGGGCTACAGGATAATCATCAGGGTCATACTTAATTGGTGCTGCATACTGGCATGACCACGGACAACCTTTTCCATAGGCATTTTTCGCCTGAAAAACTGTCATTCGTGGCAGAATAAAATTCTGCCATACGGATATTTTTGCACCTTCTGCCTGGATCGCTTTCATAACAGCGTTTCTGAAGATATGAGGCTTGCCTTTCCAGCCATATTTTTCAGGTTCAAGTCTTATTGTGTAGTTATACCAGTTGTGTGTATGATTTTCAGGCTCAAAAGGAAGAATAAGTCCCTCTGTTTCTTTAAGTTCTTCTGTTAAAACTGATGCATTCTCTTTCTGTATTTTCAGATATGTATCAAGTTTTCTCAGCTGAGCCCTGCCAAAGGCTGCGGTGAGGTCGTTGTTTCTGTACATCCAGCCAAGAGCATAAGCATGATAATCTCTTGATTCCAAAGGTGTTCTTGTTTCGCCAAAAGACCATAACATCAGTGCCTTTTTATAGATTTCTTCATTATCGGTAACAAACATTCCGCCTTCGCCAGAACACAGGCACTTGTTTTGATTGAAACTGAAAGCAGCGCAGTCACCCCACAGTCCGACCTTTTTACCTCTGAATTGCGCACCATGAGCCTGACAGCAATCCTCTATCACTTTGAGATTATGCTTTTTTGCCACTGATAAGATTTCATCCATATTTACCGGAAGCCCGTGAAGATGAACAACTATTATCGCCTTTGTTTTTTCTGTAATCGCCTGTTCAATCTTTTTTGTATCAATATTCATCGTGTCAAAATCAATGTCAACAAACACAGGAATACAGTTATGATGCAAAACACATGTTGCGCTTGATGACCAGGAATAAGCCGGAACAATCACCTGGTCTCCAGCCGAGCAATCACAGGCAGCCACAGCCATATGAAGTGCTGCTGTACCGCTGTTTGTTGTAATGGCAAACCGGTTTCCATTCCATTGCGCAAATTCTTTTTCAAACTCACGACAGTTTGGTCCAAAGGCATGGTTTGTCTGCCTTAAAGAGGAAAGCACAAATTCCTCATCAAGGTTATCAACAGGTGGCCACGTCTTTATAAAACCATCTGGAATGAGTTTTTCCCCACCATTTATTGCAAGTTTTTCCGCCATGATTCCTCCTGTTTCCAGAGTTTATGAAGAAGTCTTGAACAGATATCAGCAACGATATATCCTGCTTCCATCTGGTGCCTTGTCCAGTAGATTGTCATTCCGGAATACCCGCCACCAAGTACCCCATAAACAGTCGGGCAATAACCGTACCAGCCATCAGCAAGCTGTCCTATCATCGTGACATCCGCAGGACTTCTTCTGCGAATATCAATTCCGAACTGGCAGTAAAGCTCATAAGGATTTGTTGCGATGGCACAATCACCCATCCTTATTGCGTGAAGTGGTATTTCTTCAAAAGGCTTATCCCTGAAATCCTCATAAAGTTTAAGAATACTCCACTGCAAAACATAATTTCCTCTTCCCGCTTTTTTTTCGCCCTGGTCCACAATTTCTTTAGCCTTTTTCAGTTGTTCTGAATCGGGTAGCCTTACCTTCATTACAATTTTTTCGCACGCAGTTTTTAAAACAACTTCCTCTTCATAATGCAACAGTGAGATGAGTCTGATGGTTTCAGATGCAACAATCGCACCAATCTCCTTCATTCGCTGAATGCCAGGAACCCTTTTTCCGGTATGCATAAGATTCCAGGGTGAAAGGTCTCCGCTTGCTCCCTGGATATAAAGAACCGGCAGGTCTTCTCTGTTCAGAATATTTCTGATCAGTCTTCTTGCTTCACCTGAAAAATCAGCGGATGCAAAATTACTGTTTTCAACGCAGGTTGAATGGCATGCATTATTATGAATAATGGCAATATGCCTGCCCTCTTTATCAACAATGGACAGAACACAATGGGTTGGATCCTGTGGCCCTTCAAGTCCGGCAAAACCATCCTTTGTTGTGTCTCCATACATGGTGTGGTTACCATCCATCCAGCATACCCTGCGGTTATATCCTATCAGTCCATTTCCTTTTGCATAACCTATCGCGGCTGGCACTGCTTTTGACTGTGCCTTTTCTGCAAGGTCAACCAGCCATTTCTCAAGCTGACACAGGTATCTGTCATTAACAGGGTCATCCGGCAGAATCTGTGCTGTGACAGGGCCTGAATGGGTATGAGTGCAAAAAATATAGATATTTTCAGCAGGAATTGCGGTCCTTTTTTCTATGTTCTTTTTTACTTTTTCAACAAAGTCTCCAAGTAATAACGCTATATCGCAACCTATAAGAAGGATCCTGCTTGTTCCATCAGAGAGAAAAACGCAATTTGCCTCAAGATCATCCAGGATATAATCACACCTTCTTATATGAAGCTGTCCCATAAGACTATCACCGGTATTGCAGTTGATTTTTCCAGTTTCTGCGCCTGCAAATATATGCATTGAACCTCCTATATTTGTAGTGTCATTCCATCAGATGCAGCAATTATATCAAGAGAAAGTTTTTCTGACAATGAACGGGTTTTCTCCCAGATTTTTTCTTTTAACATGGTCATGCCAAAGTGTGTGAGGATTGCTTTTTCAGGTTTTATTCCGGAGATTATTTCCAGGGCTTCAGGAAGGCTCAGGTGCATTATCCCGGGCCTTGGCTGGCTGAATACAACATTAACAATAAGAATACGTGTACCGGCATATGCATCCAAAAGCTCAGGGAAGAATTCTGTATCAGGGATATAGCCAACAGAAGGTATGTTATCACTCTCAATTATGAATCCATAGGTTTCTGTTTGATGATGAACCCTCACCGGGATATTAATCTTAAGATTCTTTATGACATACAGGGATTTTTGTTTCAAAACTATCAATTTTTCAAGAAATTCTCTTGCATAAGGAAAAATAACCGGTGGATTTTCAAGAGCCTCCTGCGGACAGAGAAGTGTTCCTTTTCTGTTAAACCCGCCATCTGTCATCGCTTCAATCATAACGTTTGCATCATTGACATGGTCAATGTGTTTGTGGGAAACAAATATGGCGTCCAGGTCTGCAAGTTTCAATGCCGGCCGCGATTTATTAGCCTTTACAAGACTTCCGGGACCAGGATCAACAAGCATTCGGGTCTGGTTAATCTCAAGCCATATCCCGCCAGAAGCCCGAAGCTGCTTTATCATGACAAAACGGGCTCCTGCTGTTCCAAGAAATTTTATAAAGTTCAAAAGAAGTCCCGGTTCAGGTGAAATTTATCTGGTCAAGGAAGGGTTTAAGTTTTTCTGCCCTTTGACTGTGTTTGAGTTTTTGAATGGCTTTCCCCTCAATCTGCCGTATCCTTTCTCTTGTAAGATTGAAATATTTGCCCACTTCTTCAAGGGTTCTTGCATATCCATCTCTGTCAAGTCCGAACCTCAAACGAAGAATTTTTTCTTCTCTTTCATCAAGTTCCTCAAAAGCTTTCTCAAGTTCCTCCCTCAACAGCGTTCTTCTTGTGTGTGTGAGTGGACTTGATTCTTCATCATCTTCAATAAAATCTCCGACTGTTGCCCTTTCCTCATCGCCAACAGGCATATCCAGGGATACCGGTTCCGGCCGCATTGATTTTTTTATTTTTTTGATTTTATCGGAATCTGTTTTGAGAACCCTTGCCAGTTCTTCGTCTGTTGGCTCTCTATCAAGACTCTGGGATAACCATCTGTAAGCCTTACTGAGTTTATTTATTTTCTCAATCATATGAACGGGTATTCTTATCGTGGCTGAATGGTCTGCTATAGCCCTTGTGATCGCCTGTCGTATCCACCATGTGGCATATGTGCTGAACTTGAATCCTTCTTTATATCTGAATTTTTCAACCGCCTTCATCAAACCAATATTCCCCTCCTGGATTAGATCTCTCAATGATAGTTTCGGGTTTGAATATTTCTTTGCGATGCTTATCACAAGTCTGAGATTTGCCTGGATCAATCTATCCCTTGCATTGATAAATCCGTGCTGGTATTTGCAGATCTTTTCAATGTTCTTTCCATTTTTTCTCTTCTTCGCCATCCTGCAGAGCGCTTTCTTATATTTTTCCATTGTTTTTGCTATCTCAACTTCTTCTTCTGATGTAAGCAGGTTAAATGAACCCGCATCTTTAAGATATGCCCTCAGAGGATTTCTGAGGTCTTCAAGAAGTATCTTTTCATCCTCAGCTGTTTCTGTGTCTGCTAAAAAGTCATCGCCAATCTCTATATTCATCTCTTCCAGTTCATCAAAAAGCTCGTCAATTTTGTCGCCGGGGGTATCTATGGGCAAAAATTTATTGATATCCTCTATTAAAACTGTTTTGTTCTCCTTTCCAAGCGCAAGAATCTGATCCCTGGCTTTTTTGAAATGCTCCTTAGAGAAACGAACCTCTGTTTTTTGTGCAGGTGCTTTTTTCTGCACAACTGCTGTCTTTTTTTCAGGTTTCATCTGTTTTACTGACTGTCCCTTTTTCGAACGCTCTGACTTTATTCTGGTTTTCTTATTTTTTGCCATTTTTTGCCATCATCGCTCCTTTCTGTTCCTGACAGGAATTGTTCTATGTTCTTGCTGGTTCTTAAAAGAATGTAGTTATTCATCTCTTCCAGTTCTTTTTCATAAGGCTGGCTATTAGCCATTTTCTGTTTGATGGTAACTTCAAGCTCCTTCATTCGTTTTTCAAAGAACTTTCTGCAAAGGATGCCAACACAATCATAAAACTCTTTTTTTGTTATTTCCCGGCTGTTTTTGTCTTTTTCTTTTAAAATTAACATGGTTAAAGCATTAACATGTTCCGGGTCATTCAATCTGTTCAATATTCTTGAAATCTTATCCTCAGAAAACTCTTTTTTTTTGCAGCAATCCATAATCAATCTTACGGATTCCGGCATCAAATCCTGGCATCCGGTAATTTCGTTTGCCCATTCAGGTTGATTCAACATAATTTTGATCAAGGATTTTTCAGCGTTTTCCACCGCATGCTGCTCGCGCGGCTTTATGATGGGTTGTTTATAATCCTGCGAGAAACTTTTTTCCGGCAGTTCATTCATCTGCTTTGAAAGAATGTCAATGCCAGCACCGGTCTTTTCTGATAGTTCCTTGACCCTGAAGGATCTTTCAATCTCGTCAGGAATATTTTTAATCAATCTCAATATTTCTTCTACCATATACGCGCGGCCTTTTGGGCTTTCAACCGGATACTTCTGGTTTCCTATATGAATTGCAAAATCCACAAAATCTCTTGCCTGATTCAAAAGTTTTTTCAAAGCCTCTGCTCCATAGTTGTCAAGAAAATCCTCTGGATCAAAGCCTGATGGCATAATTCCAATTTTCACCTCAAATCCATTTGCAAGAATGGTTTCAAGACTTCTGAAAGCAGCTGATGTTCCGGCAGAATCAGAATCAAAAACAAGAAGTATTCTGTTAGTCCATCTTTTCAAAAGTCTGAGGTGATTTTCTGTTATGGCGGTTCCAAGAGGCGCGATGGTGTTTTCAAAACCAGCGAGATGCATCTTTATCAGGTCAAAATAACCTTCAACAATTATTGAAAAACCCGCTGTCTTTATCCTGTCTTTTGCCAGATTTAATCCATAAAAAAGATTACCTTTCTTAAATACATAATTTTCAGGGGTATTCAAATACTTTGGCTGTTGCTGATCTTCAAGTGCTCTTGCTCCAAAACCAACGATGTTGCTGCGATGGTCATATATGGGTATTACAATCCTGTGTCGAAAAATATCAACATAGTCCTTTTCTTTTCTTGTAATGAGCCCTGCCTGTTCAAAATCAGAAAAATGCAATTTTTTTTCGTTCAGGAAACTTACCAGTTTACCACCTGCAGGTGCATAACCGAGCCCGAACTTTTTCCAGTAATCCTGATTCAATCCCCGTTTCTCGAGAAAATCAACAGCAGTGCTCCCTGTACCTGATTCAAGACACATTGAAAAGAACTCACCCGCAATCCTGTTTGCCTCAAAAATCCTGTTTTTTCTCTCGTCTTTTTCATCACGTAAACCTGTCGCTGGAATTTTTACTCCTGCTATTTCTCCGGCTGTTCTTGCAGCCTCAAAAAAATCAATGTTTTCTATTTTCATCAGAAATGTGATGACATTTCCGCCCACCCCGCAACCAAAGCAATGGAAAATCTGTTTCTCAGAACTGACAAAAAAAGAAGGAGTTTTCTCAGGGTGAAATGGACATATTCCCCTGTGATTGCGTCCGGATTTTTTCAGCTGCACATATCTGGAAACAACCTCAACTATATCCAGCTTTTCAATTATCTCATCAAGTTTTTCAGAAGGAATCATGGCTACAAAAAAAATTTGCCTCTTTTCTTTTATCTCTGTTAAAAAGGTTTTTATGATTTACTTTTTAATAGGTTATACCTGTCAGAACATCCTGGTGTCAAGATATAGAAAAAATTTAATAAACAGGATATAATTATTTTATGATATTCAGAATTATCAGAATGATTATCGGTGCTGCTATTCTCTTTCTCATAGGATACTATTTTGGTCTTCGCGGAATAAGGTTCTACCAGGTAATATCCGAATCAATGCTCCCAACACTTGAGGTTGGAGATCGATTGGCCGGTGAGAAATACAAAAAACTCAAATACGGAGACATCGTGGCTCTCAGCGATCCGTTAGAAAAAAACAGCGTTATCATAAAGCGCGTTGTGGGGCTTGAAGGCGATATCATTGAGGTTAGGTCAGATGGGTTTCTTTACAGAAATAGAGAGAGAGTTGATGAACCATATATTCTTGAAAAACCCACCTATGCTGTTAAACCTGTAAAACTGAAACCAGGTGAAGTCTTTGTTCTGGGAGATAACAGAAATAACAGCGCTGACAGTAGCGTCTGGGGTCCTGTTTCAATTGAATCAATTCATTCCAGAATTCTTTTCATATACTTTCCAATAAAAAAATTCAAATTCTTCTGAAAAAAAGATACGGACCGATGAGGGTCCGTATCTTAAATCAATTCATCACTTTATTACTTGACTGCAGCCTTCAATTCAGAACCAGCTTTAAACACAGGAATGTTCTTGGCTGGAATCTTGATTGTGGCGCCGGTCCTCGGATTGCGACCTCTGCGAGCTTTTCTCTTTACAACCTTGAATGTGCCAAATCCAACCAGAGTAACTGGTTTTCCCTTCTTCAAAGATGCCTTTATGCTGCTGATAACGGTTTCAACTGCTGCGGCTGCCTCTTTCTTTGTTGACACCACCTTTGCTACTGCTTCTATCAATTCTCCTTTATTCATTCTTTTTCACCTCCTTTTCGTTTTATTTTTTTCAATATATCACTGGCTTTGCAACTTGTCAAGTGGTCTGCCCTATTGACTGGTAAAGGTTTTCGAATTATTGTAATTGTATGAGCAAGGAAATACAACAGATTATCGATACTGTGAGGGCAGAAACCAGCGCCATTTGTGATACCGGAGGAATTCTTTTTGCTGTATCAGGTGGACCTGATTCTGTTACTCTTGTTAACATATGTGCCAGTGAAATCCCGAAGATGAAACATAGAATGCACATTGCTTACATACATCATGGATTGAGAAAAAATGCGGAGAAAGAAAAACTTTTTGTAAAAAATCTCGCTGAAAAATTTGATATCCCGTTTCATTTCAAAAAAATAAATATCAAAAAAGATAAGGATAAATCTCTTGAAGAACAGGCACGAATAAAAAGATACAAAGCGCTTGCCGAAATAGCAAAAAAAGCCGGATGCATCGCGATATTCACAGCACACACACTGGATGACCAGGTAGAAACAGTTCTTCTCAATCTGATATCAGGTTCAGGAATCAAAGGTCTCTGCGGAATGCAAAAAATTTCAAAAATTGATAATCAAATAATGCTTGTTAGACCGTTATTATCAGTGACAAAAAAACAGATATTATCTTATATCGCAGAAAAACATCTTTATTATATGTTTGATGAAAGCAATCTTGATATCAAATTCAGAAGGAATCTTATCAGACATAAGATTCTGCCGATACTTGAAAAAATTAATCCAAAGGTGAAAAATAACATCTTCAGAACCTCTAAAATTCTTGCCGATGATTTTGATTATCTTGATTTGCAGGCAAAAAAATTTTACAGCGAAAAATCATATTCCAGGTATGGTTTTGTAGAATTCCCATTAAAAAAATTTCTCAGATTGCACCCATCCATTCAGAGACTCGTTTTAAGAATGGCTATCATGGAACTTTGCGATCTTTTCCATCCACCTGATTTTGCAACGATTGAAAATATAAGATTATCAGTTCTTGCAAAGAAAAAAACTTTTATTGACAAACTGAAAATTTTTGTTTTTTTGAATCAGGATAGCATAAGGCTCTGTAAAAAAGATTCTTTTGAAAACTCTTTTTTGAAAAAATCTCACATTATCAGTGTCTGCGGTGTCACTGAGATAAAGGAAACCGGATGGAAAATTGAAACCGGATATAAA
>CAZHJN010000050.1:0-12865 GCA_964532995.1 uncultured bacterium | reverse complement strand
CCCTTATACTAATTAGAATCTCGTCAAGCACTATCAAATCATATCCGGATATCACGGAAATTTTATTCAAAAATCTTTCCCATTCAGCCAGAAAATATTTCCTGAATTCTTTTTTTGTCATATCCTGTGAGAAAGATGGATATTTGCAACAAAACATCAGTATCTTACTGCCTCTCAATTTTTTTAGTACCTTGAATTCCCCTGAGAAGCTTTTTTTGAAAAATGTACAGTAAACAACCTTTTTCCCCCATCCAGCCATTCTCATCGCAACACCAAGAGCAGCCGTGGTCTTTCCTTTACCATCGCCTGTAAATACAATTATAAGACTCTTTTTACTCATCAAAGCTCAACCGGTTTACCTGTCTCTGCTGATTTATAAATATTCTGAATAATCTTTATGACTGTAATTATTTCTTCAGGTGTGGTAATTGGCTGAGTGTTGTTTTTAACACAATTGACAAAATGTTCAATTTCTGCATGGTAAACATTTTTTGAAGTAAATTCTGCAACTGTGTCGGTAACCACCCCATTGAGCTCTCCATAAATTTTCAAGGGCGGATGAGATGATGTTGAATACTGAACCCCTGCTTTTGTCCCCATGAGAGCAATTTTCAAACCAGTTTCTGAATTCCCAGCCCAGCTTGCTTCAAGAAACAGGGTGGAATTGTCCTTGAACTTTATGAAACCTGCAGAAAGATCTTCAACATCAAATGTGCCTGTTGGTTTATCTCCCACTCTGCTCCATATGGGTGGCCAGCCTCCGTCAACTGCCTGGTTTTTAAATTTGTTGTATGTTACTCCAATAATCAGTTCGGGTTCAGGACATCCCATAAAATAGATTGCAAGATCCAGTATATGCACACCGATATCAATAAGAGGTCCACCTCCTGCCAGCTTCTTTGTCGTAAACCATGTTCCAAGACCCGGTATACCTCTTCTTCTCAAGCAAGAAGCTTTGGCATAATAGATTTCTCCCATCTGTCCATTATCAACCATTTTTTTGATAAACTGACTGTGAGGAGCAAATCTATGGCAGAATGCAACCATAAATTTATTCCCGGTTCGCTTTGCTGTTTCAAGAATTGCTTCTGCCTCTTCAACATTCATTGCAACAGGTTTTTCACAGATAACATGCTTGCCGGAATTCAAAGCCACCATTGCCTGTTGCGCATGAAAGACATTGGGAGAACATATGCTTATTATGTCTATCTGTTCTTTAAGAATATCTTCCCAGTTTGAAAATCTTTTCAAAATTCCGAATTTTTCTGCAACAAATGCAAGCTTCGCTTCATTGGGGTCGCTTATTGCAACAATTTCAATATCCGGTAATTGCCTGAATGCCTCTATATGCGAATGAGAAATACCGCCTGCACCTATGACACCGACTTTAATTTTTTTCATCTTTTTCCTCCTGATCGTTTTTTTAGTTTTATATTATATCAGGGAGATTTTTTTAGTAAATAGCAAAAATTTACCCCAATTCGATTTATTCCAATGTTCAATTGTTATGGCCTTTTTCGCAGTTAAAGTAAAATGTTGAACCTTACCTTTTGTTTTAGAAAATTAGTTTTCCAAATCTGGATGGAGTACCCACGGATCCCAACATTGAGGAAAAAGCAAAATCATTATTCTGGTTGTCATAAAAGATATTAAATCCCCACATTTTCCCTTGCAAATGTTTCAGGTTTTTAAAAATGATTTTCTGCAGCAAAATTTACAAGTCTGGATAATTTTTTACTTTTTTAGTAATGCATTGAAACCATAGTTTGTCATTGAAAAATATTCTCAATTGATATATACTTAAGAAATCGGTTTTTATATTAAATTTATGGGGATAAAAATGAACGAATTAAAGAAATATGAGCCTTCACTGATTGAAGAAAAATGGCGCAGAATCTGGGAAAAAGAAAAAGTCAACTACACCGATGTTAATAACCATTCGAAAAAATATTATTGTCTAGATATGTTTCCCTACCCATCAGGCTCCGGTCTGCATGTCGGGCACTGGAGAGGATACGTTCTTTCAGATGTACGGGCGCGCTATAAAAGATTACAGGGTTACAATGTCCTGCATCCTATGGGATGGGATTCTTTTGGCCTGCCGGCTGAAAATGATGCTATCAAAAAAGGCATACATCCAAAAATAAGCACAAAGAATAATATTGAAAACATACGTCGCCAGTTAAAGGAAATAGGCGCAATGTACGACTGGACAAAAGAAATCAACACAAGCAACCCTGAATATTACAGATGGACGCAATGGATTTTTCTGCAGATGTACCACAGAGGACTTGCATACAGAGCAGAGATGCCCATCAACTGGTGTCCGAACTGTAAAACCGGTCTTGCAAATGAAGAAGTTGTTAATGGAAATTGTGAAAGATGTGGAAGTAGTGTAACAAAGAAAAAGCTGATGCAGTGGATGCTGAAAATAACCGCGTATGCAGAAAGATTACTCTCAGATCTTGATCGTCTTGACTGGCCGGAAAAAGTAAAGGTTATGCAAAAAAACTGGATAGGAAAAAGCGAAGGTGCCTGTATAATTTTTCAGCTGGATAATTCAGAAGGTGAACTTGAAGTTTTTACAACAAGGCCAGATACCCTTTTTGGCGCCACATATGTTGTCCTTGCTCCTGAACATCCAATGGTTTCCAGAATAACCACACCTGACAGAATTAATGATGTGCAAAAGTATATTGAATATGCAACAGCAATGTCTGAAATTGAAAGAACACAGGTTATTCGTGAAAAAACCGGTGTTTTCACAGGCTCTTATGCGATAAATCCGGTAAATGGCAGAAGAATTCCAATATGGATTGCAGACTATGTTCTGGCTCACTACGGTTCCGGTGCGATTATGTCTGTTCCCGCTCATGACCAGCGTGATTTTGAATTTGCGGTAAAATTTGGATTACCCGTCATTGAGGTTATTTATAGCAACAACGCATTGAGAGGCGATAACGGTTCACTTGTTCAAGCCTATGAAGGTCCTGGTAAAATGATAAATTCAGGACAGTTTGATGGACTTGATTCTGAAATTGCAAAGACCGAGATCGTAAAATGGCTCCAGCAACAAAACAAAGCATACTTTAAGGTTACTTATAAGCTAAGAGACTGGGTCTTTTCAAGACAGAGATACTGGGGAGAACCAATACCGATCGTCTACTGTGAAAAATGCGGAATCGTACCTGTGAGGGAAAAAGATCTGCCGGTACTGCTACCTGAAGTTAAATCCTACAAACCCACAGGAACAGGAAAATCACCTCTGGCAGGAATAGAGGAATTTTTCAAAACAACCTGTCCGGACTGTAATGAACCGGCAATAAGAGAGACAGACACCATGCCTCAGTGGGCTGGTTCTTCATGGTATTTTCTCAGATATCCCAATCCAGATCTTAAAACAGCTGCCATTGATAAAAATTTGGTTGATAAATGGTTGCCTGTAGATTGTTATATCGGGGGTGTGGAACATGCAATACTTCATCTTTTATACGCCAGATTTTTCACAAAATTCCTTTACGACATAGGACTCATAGGTTTCGATGAACCTTTTCTCAGGCTATTCAATCAGGGTATGGTAACAAAATTCAGCGAAAAAACAGGTAAACTGGAAAAGATGTCAAAATCCAAAGGAAATGTTGTAAATCCTGATCCCCTTGTCAAAAAATATGGCACGGATACTGTAAGACTGTACGAACTTTTTATAGGACCACCCGAGGTTGATTCTGAGTGGAATGATACTGGAATTGAGGGCTGTTACAGATTTTTGAAAAGAGCATGGTCCTTTGTTACTGAACAGGCATTAAAGAATCAGCAGACAGATGATAATTCAAGGAAAAGACTTCATCTGCTGATAAAAAAAATCACTGAAAGAATAGAAGATTTCAAATTGAACACAGCAATCAGCGCATTTATGGAGTTTATAAAAGATATGCCTGAAAATGCAACCTATTCAAAGGAAGATCTGGAAAAGTTTGTCGTCCTGCTCTCCCCTTTTGCTCCGCACTTTGCTGAAGAACTCTGGCGTGAAATTCTTAAAAATCCCAACACGGTTTTTAACGCAATCTGGCCTGAATATGATGAAAAGCTTGTTTCTGAAGAAATAATTACGGTACCGGTTCAGGTTGACGGTAGAATCCGTGGCACAATAACAGTGGAAAAAACAGCGGATTCTGAAAAAGTTTTTGAACTGGCATTGACCAATGATTCTGTTTCACGATTTCTGAAAGACAGACACATCATTAAGAAGATTTATATTCCTGGAAAGATTATAAACATTGTTCTTGAAAAACAAAAAAATTAGGGCCGGTTTGCTTCCGGCCCTTTTCATTCCTTAATTTTACAGGTTATTGTGCTGGTTGTGTTTTTTCTGTGTCCTGTTTTGCTTTTTCTTTTTCTTTTTGTTCTTCTATCCTATCTTTAATATCACTTATTCCTGCTGCAATCGCTATTACACCGACCAGAAGAATGAAAAATGGCACTGCTGCCTTAAGACCTTTAAGGAAAAGCTCCCACCAGTTTACAATTCCTATAACGCCTACTATCACCGCTATTATTCCACCTATTAGCGCACCCATTCATCCTCCTTTTTTGCATAGTTTACTGTTATTCTATTATTACATGATGTCAAATCAATGTCAATTTCAAGCCCGCGGATGAAACTTTTTATAAATATTTTTCAACCGGGTTTTTGACACCTGGGTATATATCTTGGTTGTACTTATGCTTTTATGTCCAAGCAGTTCCTGTATAATCCTGATATCCATACCGGATTCAAGAAGTTCTGTTGCAAATGTATGCCTGAACATGTGCGGTTTAAGATATCTTCCAACCATTGCTTTTTTCCCGGATAAACGAACAATCTTCCAGATATTCTGTCTGGTGATAGGTTTTCCCCTTCTGCTTTCAAATAGAAATTTTCCATCATGTGAAAGGTAATGCGCAAGAAGTACTTTAATCTCTTCGGGAAAAAAAACTATCCTTTCTCTGTTGCCTTTGCCTGTAACTCTTATCCAGTTCTCATCAATATTCACATCTTCCTTTTTAACAGCCGCAAGCTCTGAAACCCTTAAACCCGTGGTTGCAAGCAATCCTAAGATCACCATATTTCTGATACGAGTTTTTTCTCTTTTTGTGGTATCAGCAAGCATTATTTTATTGATATCCTGTTTGTTAATAATTTCCGGAATTTTTCTTTCAATTTTGGGACTCTCAAAGAAATTCAGAATGGTTGGATATGCGTTTCCTTTACTTATAAGATATCTGTACAAACATCTTATACAGGAGAGAGTCCTAGCAATTGAACTTGAAGATAGACCCTTTTTCTTCAAAAAAATCATAAACTCCACCAGGTTTCTTCCCCTAACATATCTGTATGACAGTTTTTTGAGTAAAAGAAACTGAAAAAATTTTTCAAGGTCACGTTTGTAGGATTCAAGAGTATTTTTTGAAAGATTTTTTTCCACAGACAAAAAGGTTAAAAAATCTTCTTCAATTCTTTTAAGCGTATCAATTTTCATAGATATTGTCTTTGAATGAAATAAATGGATTCTTCTTTAATTCATCTTCTATGGTCGTTTCAGGTCCATGTCCCGGGAAAATAACAAGGTTTTTTTTCATACGAAATATTTTTTTTATAGATTGAAAAAGCATTTTCTCATTTCCTCCGGGTAAATCTGTTCTACCGACTCCACCTGCAAATAACAGATCCCCAGAAAAAAGATAGTTTCCAATTCTCAAACACACGCTTCCCGGGGTATGACCTGGCGTATGTATAATATGAATAAAATTTATCCCATCAAGGTCAATAGTAGCCCCATCTGCTAAATAAAAATCCGGAAATACGGTCCTGTATTTTTCTCCTAAAAAACCCGCCAGATTCAAACCGTCATCCGAAAGATAAATTAAATCTTCCCTGTGAATACCAAGCATCGGTGAACCGGGTAGAAACCCTTTAACATAATTTGCGCCGATATGGTCATAGTGTCCGTGCGTATTAAAAATATATTTAATATGCAGTTTTTCTTTTTTAACATATTCCATAATTATCTCTGCACAATCACCTGGATCGATAATTATACTTTTTTTCTTCACCGTGGAAATAATATAGCAATTTGTATAAAGATCACCAAGCACAAGTTTTTTTATTTTTAATTCTGAATTTATTAAGTTCATAAGTTATTAACTATTGTTCAATCATCCTTATTATTTCATCCTCTGAAACAATCTTTACTCCATGCTTCTTCGCCTTTTCCAATTTGGACCCTGGATTTTCACCGGCAACAAGATAATCCGTCTCCTTTGAAATGCTCTCTGAAACCCTTGCACCATGTTTCTTCAATTCTGTCTTCATCTCCTCTCTGGTATAATTTTTCAGTGTACCCGTGATGACAAACCTGAGTCCCGTAAGTTTACCGCTTTTTTTCAGCGGTTGCTTTTGCTCCATAACAACACCGGCTTTCCTGAGCTTCTGAATCAACTCGTTATTCAACCTGTTTTCAAAAAAATCTTTTATACTTCGGGCTGCAACTTTTCCAATCTCGGGAATATCGCTGAGTTTTTGTTCATCGGCGCCTGCCAACTCTTCAATGGATGTGAAGTTTTCTGCAAGAACTTCGCTTGCTCTTTCCCCTATATGTCTTATTCCGAGAGCATAAATAAAATTTGCAAATGGAGCATTTTTGCTTGATTGAATATTTTCAATCAGTTTTTTGCTTGAAATATCGCCCATTCTTTCAATCTTTTCAAGTTGTTCCGCCCTGAGTGAATAAAGGTCTGCGTAGTCCTTAATCATACCCATGTCAACAAGCACATTTACAATTTTTTCTCCAAGCCCCTGAATATTCATGGCTCTTCTGCTGGCAAAGTGCAGTATTCTTTCCTTTATTTGTGCAGGACAGCTAACATTAGGACATCTGTACGCAACCTCATCTTCATCCTTTACAACAGGACTTTCACAAACCGGACATTTATCCGGAGGTAAAACCGGTTTTTCAAGGCCTGTGCGTGTTTCCTTTATCACTTTTACAACCTTTGGAATAATCTCCCCTGCTTTTTCAACAAATACCCTGTCACCGATTTTAACATCAAGCCGTTCTATTTCATCAAAATTGTGCAAACTTGCCCTGCTGACTGTTGTCCCGGCAAGATGAACGGGTTCAAGTATTGCAACCGGAGTCAGTATACCTGTTCTTCCAACCTGAACTATTATATCTTTGATCTTTGAAGTTGCCTGTTCTGCGGGGAATTTATATGCGACTGCCCACCTCGGACTTTTTGATGTAAAACCAAGTGTCTCCTGATGTCTGATACTGTTAACTTTTATCACTATTCCATCAATGGCATACTGTAATTGATTTCTTTCCTTTTCCCATTTCTTGCAGAACCCAATCACTTCTTCAATACTTTTCACTGCTTTTCTCTCAGGGTTTACAGGAAAACCCAAAGTTTCAAAAAAATCAAGAATTTCTCCCTGCGTCTTTGGACTTTCCTTTAAAAATCCGCTATAAACAAAAAATCTCAACCTCCTTCTGGCGACTTCTTTCGGATTTAAAAGCTTTAAAGACCCGGCCGTGGCGTTCCTGGGATTTGCAAAAGGTTCTTCTCCTTCATTTATTCTTTCTCGGTTCAACCTTTCAAAGTCCGATTTGGCTATATAAATTTCGCCTCTCACTTCGAATCTTCTATCAATAGAAACATATAGAGGAATGTCCCTTATTGTTTTTATATTTTCGGTCACTTCATCTCCAATGAATCCATCTCCTCTTGTGGCGCCACGAACAAGCCGCCCTCTTTCATATATCAGTGATACAGCCACACCATCGATCTTCAATTCAACAAAATATTCAACTTCTCTACCGAGGGCTTTTTTTATCCTTTTATCAAATTCAATTATTTCCCGGTCACTGTAGGTGTTATCAATACTCAACATGGGTATTTCGTGTACCACTGTATTAAACTGTTCTACCGGCTTACCTCCCACCCTGACTGTTGGTGAATCCAATCTGGCAAATTCCGGATACTTCTGTTCAAGTTCAGAAAGCTCCCGTATGAGATTATCGTATTCCTGGTCGTTGATTACCGGGTTGTTCTTAATATAATACATTTCATCATAATAATTGATTAGATTATAAAGTTCATCCATTCTCTTTTTTACATTCTCTATGGAATCCATAAATCCTCCACGACGAATAAATTTGACTGACCTATAATAAATGATACACTTTTTAATAGGATTCAAAAAGGGGGATACCATAGCAGAGAGATATGAATTGGGGCAACTTCTCATAATGAAAGGTATGATCAGCCAGCAGCAGCTTGAAGAGGCCCTCTCAGAACAGCAGAAAACAAAAAAATTCCTCGGAGAGATACTTGTTGAAAAAGGTTTTGTTTCAAAAGAAATCCTGCTGGAGTGTCTCACAGAACAAAAAAAGCTGATTTTGTAAAAATATCAAAAGTTAAAGGAATCAGACCGGACATTGTTAAACTTATTCCAGAAGCAATATCGCGAAGATATACTGTTCTCGCCCTTACTCTTTCGAAAGATATACTGGTGGTCGCCATGAAGGATCCCACAGATATTGTCGCAATAGATACAATAAAAAGAATTACAGGAAAGAAAATTAAGGTCGTAAAAGCAGATGAAAAAGAAATAATTGAAAGAATTGACAGATACTATATGGACAGCGGTGATCTTACAGAGACAATTGCTGCGCTTGCAGGTGACACAGAAACACAGGAAGAAGTTGATGTAAATCAATTGAAGATAGCTGCGGAAGATGCACCTATAATCAAATTCGTCAATTCAATATTCCTGCAGGCGGTTGAAAAAAGAGCAACTGACATACATCTTGAACCAGGACAGGATGATATTTCTTTAAGATTCAGGATAGATGGCGTCCTCCATGAAATGCAGGCACCTCCAAAATCTGCCTATTCCAGTATTGTAACGAGACTGAAGATTATTTCTTCTCTGGACATCGGTGAACGAAGACTGCCTCAGGATGGCAGAATCAAAATGGTCATCGGTTCAAAAGAACTGGATATAAGAATTTCCACATTACCCACAATTTTTGGCGAAAAAGTGGTGATGAGATTGCTTGACAGAGAAACTGTACTTGTTGGCATGGAACAATTAGGGTTTGAACCTGATGATCTCAATCTCTTTAAAGAAACTCTGTTAAAACCTTATGGGATGATTATTGTTACAGGTCCCACCGGTAGTGGAAAAACCACAACTTTATATGCGGGTCTGAGTTTTATAAATTCCCCGGATATAAACATAATTACAATAGAGGATCCTGTGGAATATGCAATAGCAGGTATCAACCAGGTTCAGGTAAAACCGAAGATTGGTTTGACCTTTCCTGCTGTTTTGCGAACATTACTCAGACAGGATCCGGATGTAATCATGGTTGGTGAAATAAGAGACCTTGAAACAGCGCAGATAGCAATTCAGGCATCTTTGACCGGCCATCTTGTTATATCAACACTTCACACAAATGACACGGTTTCTTCTATTACCAGACTTTCTTACATGGGAGTCGAATCATATCTGCTTGCTGACTCGCTTAATCTGATACTGGCACAGCGGCTTGTAAGAAAAATATGCTCTCATTGCAAAGAAGAGGATCCCGAAGCAGAAGAGTTTCTGAAAAAACAGGGCGTGGTGCTTGATAAAAATATAAAACTTTACAGAGGCAGAGGATGTCAGGATTGTGATAATACCGGTTATTATGGTAGGCTTGCCATTTATGAACTTTTGAATATCACAAAACCAATAAGGAAGATGATTGTTGAAAAAGCTTCTGATGACAAAATCAGAGAATTTGCAAAACAACAGGGTATGGTAACGCTGAGGGACGCTGCAATAAAAAAGGCTGTTGCCGGTATTACCACTATTCGTGAAGCCCTTTCTTCAACGCTTTCAGTTTAAACTATGGCAAAATATTTTTACATTGCCCGTGACCAAACAGGAAAACGTCGCGAGGGTATGCTGGAAGCTGAATCAAATACAGCTGTTATAAACATTTTAAGGCGCCAGCAGCTTTTGCCTGTTGAGATAAGACTTGTAAGCGATAAGGGAAAACTTATTGATATAACAGAAAAGAAAAGGGTCTCCGGCAAAAAAAGAGTATCCCTGCCTGAAATGGCTCTTTTTTCCCGGCAGCTTTCAACAATGCTTGAAGCCGGAATCTCTATTATTGACGCCATCGACGACCTTGCTTCTCAGACCCAAAATAAATATTTCTCATCCGTTCTTTCAGATGTGGTAAGTGAGATAAGAGAAGGTAGTAGTTTTTCCAGAGCATTATCAAAACATCCCGGAGTATTCAACCAGCTTTATGTGGCTCTTGTTCTTTCGGGAGAAGAAAGCGGAAACCTTGTCGAGGTTTTAAAAGACCTTTCTTCAGAACTTGAAGACCAGTTAACCCTGTTAAGAAAAGTTCGCCAGGCAGTCAGTTATCCTGCTGTTATATTGATTTTCTTTGTAGCTGTTGTCGCCTTTGTTTTTCTATACCTTGTCCCAAAATTTCAGGAGATATTTGAAAGCTTCGGAGCACAGCTTCCGGTATTTACGCGCATTATTCTTGAAATAAGCAGGTTCTCCCTGAAATTTTTCCCATTTTTCTTACTCGGTCTGATCGTTTTTGGTATATTGTTCTCCATTTATCGCAGAACACCTGATGGAAGCAGAAAGATTGACAACCTGAAACTAAAAATTCCTATTTTTGGAGACCTTTTTCTAAGGGTCAGCCTGGCAAGATTTTCCCGTTCACTGGCAACTCTCTTACAGGGCGGCGTAAGCATCATTGCAGCGCTTGACATTGTTGGCAGAACCACAGGTAATAAGATTCTTGAAGAATACATAAAAAAAATAAGAGATGGAGTTATCGGCGGCGAACTCCTCGGTAACGAAATGCGAAAATATAAACTTTTTCCTGCTATGATGGTAAGGATGGTAACCGTTGGAGAAGAAACAGGAAGAACTGATGACATGCTGGAAAGAGTTTCAAAGTTTTACAGGGATGAAGTGGATGTAACACTGAACATACTTTCATCAATACTTGAGCCAATACTTATTATCGGACTTGGTATAATTGTTGGTACAGTTGTGCTTGCAATTTACCTGCCAATTTTTAAGCTGGCAGCAACGGTACGCTAATGCTTCCCGGAACTATCCACAAGGGATTTTAAAGCAGGATTCACGGAATAACCAAGTTTTACCGCAAGTCTAGCATCATTTTCAGCAGACTTTTTCTCTTTTCTCATAAGAAATGTGATTGCTCTGTAATTATAAAGTTCACCATTTCTGGGGTCTATTGCTATTGCTTTGGAAAAATCCTTCAATGCAGATTCTGTATTACCCTGAATCAAAAAGGCAATGCCTCTATTTTTTAATGCATCCACATATGATGGCTTCAATTTAAGAGCCGTATTAAAATCATTAAATGCAGGTTCCCATTTATCCATTGATGAAAACAAAACACCGCGATTATTATATGCAATGGCATAATTCGGCTGAAGTTTTATTGCCATATCAAAATCTTTTAAGGCATCCTGAAATTTTCCCATTGAAGCAAGTATAATTCCTCTATTATTGTATGCTTCAACATACCATGGATTAATTTTTATCGCTGTTGTGTAATCAACAAAAGCATTTCTAATATCATTTCTGTTCGCATATGCAAGACCACGATTAAGATAAGGTCTTGCTTTTCCTGAAGATTTGGTCACAGCGTCATTCCATAATAAAAAAGGATCCCTCCAGATACTGTTTCTCTGATAAGTCAAAAAACCATAAAAAATTATCAAAGCACAGAGAAATATTGTGATAAGAGTTTTTCTACCCTTGTTCAGTCTGTATGAGATATATGGAACAAGAGCAGCAAAACCGGTTAAAGGTAAATATAAACGGTGTTCCACCACAAGATCTGGTTTTGGTATAATGCTGGACTGAGGCAAAATCGATATTATTGAAAATGCGATAAAAAAAGAAACGATTTTGTCAGTTTTAAGCATGCTCAAACAGAAAACAAAAGATATTGCCATCAATATGAATCCAAAAAATGTTTCAGGAGGAGAAAAAATGGATTCTGAAACAGGAACGTCATAATCAATATTCTGGTTCAGTGGTAGTAACATTAATCTGAAATAAATAAGAAACGCCTGTCCCTGAGTCAAAAAATAGTCTTTCTGGGTGATTATCTGTTCTGGACTCCCTGTCATTGAATGAACCTGTTTTACTTCTGAAAACTTTATGCTGTTGGTCAAAAAAACGATTGACAAAAATAATATGAATAGAAGCCCCGCATAAGATATTACTCTGTTTGAACTGATTTCAACTGCTGCATTTTCTTTAAATAGAAAAAAATATGTTGCAATCAAAAATGGCACAACAACAGATATTTCCTTTGTAAACATTGCAGCAGCAGTCAATATAAAAGATATGATAAACCAGAAGCGATTTTTCCTGATATCGGCAATTGCCTTTATAAAGAAAAAGAGAGCGGAAAGGATAAAAAGAGTTGCAAGACAGGTATGTCTCTGATAAATATATGTTACTGCCTGTGTTTGAACAGGGTGCAATGCAAATATAAGCCCGGCAAAGGCTGAAACAAAGGAATTTTCATAATTATTACATTCTCCGTTATCAGCCAGTATTTGACGCACCAAAAGCCAGACAAGAAGACTGCAACCTGTATGAATCAAAATATTAAATATGTGAAATCCCACCACATTAAATCCGTGTATTTTATAGTTGAGTGCAAAAGAAAAATAAGTTATAAATCTGGTGGGCCAGAATTGAAAAATCTCTCCAATTCTCTCAATGTGCATTATTGAATGATTTCCCTTTATACAGGGA
>CAZHJN010000049.1:10323-13029 GCA_964532995.1 uncultured bacterium | reverse complement strand
TGAGGCCAGGTATCTCCCACCATAGCCGGCATACAGGAAGCATCTGAATATCTGCTTGAATACAACGGGATGTAAGAAGGATTCCCACCGGGATCAAAACTGAAAATCCTGTAATTGTAGACAGTGGAAAGGTCAAGACCTGAATCAATAAAAGAGGTTAGTCTATCCTCTGTATCTTTGAAGATGCATTCTGCCCCGCCAGGCAGTCTTCCTCCAATCGCATAGGATGTGCCGTTTGATGGTATATCATCCCAGTCAAAATCCCCTGTTTTTCTGAATATAATTGTGCCGGTGAAATTTGATGGATTTGTCCAGTTAAGAAGTATCCTGCCGTCACCAGGAAAACCCATAAGTGAAGATGCAGTAAAATCAGTGACAGGTGAAACACTACCCACTATGACTGAAACCCTCACAGAAGCAACAATCTGAGGTGTAGTGTATGCTGTAAAATAGACTGTGCCGGTATGAGAACCTGTGCCAAGCAAAGAACGGTTGATGAGAACCTGAACCTGGGTGCTCTGACCGGCATCAAGACTTCCATTATTGGGATTGACCATTATCCAGCCGCTTATATTGTTATCTGTTTCAACAGAAGATGTCCATACAAAAGAAGTACCTCCAAGATTTTGTAGTGTGACAGTTGCCGAATTTTCATTTGTTCCGAAATGAAGTGAATCAGGGATAAGTCCAAAGGATGCATCAGGCATTGAAATACCAGCATCCCCGCCAATGGCTACTGTTTGCATTTCACCTTCGTCGAGATATAAAACCTCACCCGCAAAATTCAATGTTCCGGAAGCATCATTTGGAACCTGAAGGGTATAATTGATAACTATTGAAGATGGAACCCCTGTTGCACTGAATTCTAACCAGGTGTATGTGGAAGGAGGGGTAAATTTGTTCAGGGGCAGATTTGATGAAATAAACTGGCAGTTTTCAGGTATCGTTTCATTTATAATGATGCCCGTGGGCATTGGCGTACCACTTATTCCTATCTCAAGCGTTACATCAATTGTCTGGCCCGGAAGATAGGTTGCAGAAGAGAAACTTCTTGTAGCGGTTACTGTAACAGTTGCATTCAATAATGTGGCTGTCAGTGCAATAATAAATGCTGCAGGTTTGATGTACTTTCTGATCGTTCGCAGGTTTAACATAAAAACCCTCCAAGTGTGTTATAAAAACTAAATACGGTTCCAGGAAGGCTCTGAGCCAGCTGGCGCATAAACATAACCGCCGTGCGCCCAGAAATCAATCGCCTTCAAAAGCCAGTAATCCCATGTCAAAAGGTTAATGGGCCAGCCATTAATTCTTGAGTTTGATGCCCAGTAATCAATTGTGATAAGCAGTTCAGTATCTGATATTTCACTGTTGCCATCAAAATCAGATGGAAAATCAGGACTTCCATACACCACGTATGAATCGCCTTCTGTCATTATTCTTGTTGTGCCATCTGTAACGTTTCCATTTACATGGTTCCATGTGCCTGATAAAGGAGTACCCGAAAATTCAATCTTCAACCGCAGGGTTCCATCAGTCAGAGGGAATATGGACCCGATGCTATTCGTAACAATCCATTTCACTGTGCCTGTGGTATTCCCTGAACTGGTCAAAGGGAAAAACGGCACATCATTAAACCAGGCTCCTGTAATATTCCAGTCAGCAGAAGCACCATTTGCCACAGTGGGAAGTTGTTCTGTAATTATAAAAGAAGATGGCGGATTTAATCTATTCAATTTTATTTCAAGACAATAATAATGAGCAAGTCCAGGGTCAACTCTATTGTAGATAAGACGCCTCTTTATGCTGATTCTTTCACGAATGTCCTTTGCCCAGGAAAATTTACCCAGTGGGTTGATCGCAGGTGAAATGGCTGTGATTGAACCTGTATCAATATCAGCCACGTTTACAACACCACTTAAAAACGCAATCTTTCCTTCTTCTTCCCACGGTGAAAATTGCGGATAGGTTCCACTGGATCCAGTGATAAATACAGACTGACCTGAACCATCGGTATTCATTGTAAAAATGGAAGGCGAGCCGTTTCGTGTAGAAACAAAAAGTATCTTCTCGCCGTCGGCTGAAAATGACGGATGATAATTTTCAGAGCCCGGGCTCTGGGTAAGATTTACCGGCGAACCAGTGACAGTAATACTGTTTGTATTTATTGTAACAGGCATTGAAAATATCTGGCGTCCGCCTGATGTGGAACCTGTGTAAATTATCGCATTTCCATTCGGAGAAAAACATAAATCTGACTTCTCAACCGATGGCGTGCTGGTCAACCTGATGGATGAACCGGAAAGATCAGTCCTTCTCGCATAAATATCGTTTGAAACAACATAAGCAATCCAGTTGCTGTCAGGCGAAAACGCAGGGTATCTTGCCATAAAGGTTGATTCAATCTGAACCTGATTTGTTCCATCGGCTTTCATCACCCAGATGCCATTTCCCGCATACGCTATGAGGCTGCCTGTTGGATCAAAAACAGGATGATAATTATCGTTTATCGTTGATGTCAGCTGAACAGTCTGATTTGATGAATCACGCAAAAAAACCTGAGAAGGCGCACCGGAGGTGTAAACAAACTTTGTGAGCATGGCTTTTACAGGATAAAAATTTGGATATGCTGCTCCCTCACTGTCTGATATGGACCTTGCATAGGGATTTTCAGCTCCAGGCATTGTAAGATACAGCATTTTTGTCTGA
>CAZHJN010000049.1:0-10223 GCA_964532995.1 uncultured bacterium | reverse complement strand
ATTCAGAGAAGGCCTGCCGAGGCGAGGGAAATACGGTTCAAGAACATTGTTGTTTGTAAGGTTTGTAAGGTCTGATCCATCTGTTGAAATGATGTAATAGTCTTCAAGGTATCCGAATTTATGTTTGAAAATGATATGGGTGTCATCAAGAAACTGAATATCTGAACAATCACCATTCATCAGTGTTAATTGAAAAAGCCTTTTTGTACCGGTTAATTCTTTGAGCCACATCTGCGCACCGTTTACAGGACCAGGGTTTCTCATTTCAGCGACAAAAGCAAGTTTTGTCATATCAGGACTGAAACTTCCAGAACTCTGATTTTTTGTCTGCGTCAGAAGTGAATATGAAGAACTCAAATTCTCAAGACCGCTTCCATCAGTATTCACAGAATAAAGCATGGTTTCAGAACCTGTGTCTGTCTTATACGAAAAAACTATTTTTCTTCCGTCTGAAGAAATAGATGGACTGGCAGGCGATCCCTGACCTATTGCAATCTCAAGCCTTGTTAAACGAGTTGTGGTATCATTTGAAATATCATTTATCCACAGATTGTTGTCTTTTACAAAATAGATATAGCCGGTGTATTGAGAACTACCTGAAACTGATGCGGTCAGCAAAAATCCGCAAAATAAAATTCCAATCAATAAAAACAATTTTTTTATGGGGTTTTCCATAGGTATTTTCCCTGACTCCTGCTATCTGTTAGATTATAAACATATCCGGATGGATTAGCCCAGAAACTTATCATTGAAAGAAGCTGAAAATCCCACTCAGAAAGGTCCTCAGGCCACATGGAAATCCTTCCATTGATTGACCACAGATATATTGAATAAAGAAGTTCTTCATCAGAGATACGCCAGTCACAATTTCTATCAATCGGTATAAAAGGATTTGCGATGATAATTGATGAATTACCCCTTGTAAATGTTTTTATTCCGGATGTCTCGCACCAGCCTGAAAAACCGCGAAATTCTCCATAGGTTTCTGCAACTGGATTCTGACATTCAATTGTTAACTGCAGCACTGTATCCTGAACAGGGGCGATTCCCGTTGGACCAAAAATCCATTTGAGTTCGCCTGCTGTCGCGCCATTGCTTGTCATCTGAACGGGTGTTGACCCATTTATTTTGACATCTGTAAGCACCCAGCCTTCGGGTATCAATTCTGTCAGAATAGCGCTGCCAGGAAGCGGTATTTTATCAACATGCATCAAAAGATAGTAACTGAAAGGAATATATGGATCTCTTTCCGTAATACCAAAGAGTCTTTCTCCTTCAATAGTATTAAGAGGAACGGCTGAAACCTGTAAATATTCAGCGGAAATACCCGTTGACACAGGCACAATCTGCTGTACTGATATATCTGCACGCCAGATTCTTTGAGGTACACCTGAAATATAATAAATAATGTTTGATGAACCTGTTGAAAAACATGGGCTTGCTGGATTCTGGGGCGTATTTGATGTAAAAATTATTTTTCGCTGTCCTGTGCCATCCCTGTTCATCAACCAGAGTTCAGAAATCTGATTCCTTGTGCTGATAAAAATAATTGTATTTCCATCAGGCGAAAAGGATGCCTGATAGTTTTCAGATGTAGAAGAAGTAAGATCTACCGGGGTACCCGCAACAACTGTCATCGTGCTGTAGGAAATCTGAACAGGACATATAAAGATGTGTCTTTGTGAATTAACATAACCGGTGAGAACCATTTCCTGGCCTGATGGAGAAAATCTCAAATCTCCAGCCACATTGCCGGTAAAGGTTAATCTGATTGAAGTTCCTGAACCATCAGCACGCCTTGCATAAACATCGCCATTTTTGACATAAAAGACCCACATACCATCAGGTGAAAATTCAGGATAATCGGCAAGAGGGTTTGAGTCAATCTGAATAAGACCTGTGCCATCAGGTCTTATTGTATAAAGTCCACTTGAGGAAGCAAAGGCAACCATTGTACCCCTTCTGTTTATTGAGGGATTCCTGTTGCCTGACCCAGATGTTAATCTTGTTGCCATTCCATCCTGATTTCTAACATACACATATCCGGACTGCGTATAAACATATCTCTGGGAAATATCTGGAATTAAGGTGACCAAAGGCAAACTTATATGATAAGATCCTTCTGTCAATGCTGAAAAATAGGGATTGATTATAGGAATGTTTACAGTGTATAACTGGTAAACATCTCCTGACAGGGACCCGCAGAAAAGTATCCGGTCGTCGCCTGTCCCGTAAAAAGCGGGATAAGGTTCTTCCTGCAAAAGAGGATCTGTTTGGGCAAAATATAAGGAATCAGTAAGCAAAACCTCTGAGCCTGTATCATCGGGCGGTGAAAGCTGATAAATCGCCCATTTTCTGTATCCCGAAATATCCTGAACCTGTTTTCCGTAAATAATGGCGGTCCGGTTGTAATTCACCATCGGTCTGCCAAGTCTCGGGAAATAAGGGCTGAGATTCTGGTTATCTGTAATGTTAACAAAATTACCTGTAAGCGTAGCGGTATAATAATCCTCTAACTGGTCTTTTGTAACCCTGAAAAGTATCGTGTCGTTGTTTAAGAAAACAGGATATGAACAATTCCAGGTCGGGTCAAAAGTCAATCTTGTTCTGTTTGAACCATCACTGTTGCATACATAGAGTTGAAATACCAGAGGATTATCAGCATCATTGGCTGTGTATGCGATGGTATTGCCGTCAGGCGAGACAGCTACATGATTATATGAAATTGTTGTATCAGGGGATAAAAAATCAGTCAGTCCACTTCCATCAATGTAAACACGCCATATAGCCGGGTTCGGTCTTCCATTAGGGACTGAACTTCTTGTAAAATAAATGATATCCTGAAAACAGGAAATACTTAAAATTTTGCCTGAATCTGTTTTTGAAAATCCGGTGATAAAAAAGGTTTCACCGGTTGTTGTATCATAACGAATGACATCAGAATAACCACCGGCTGCAGAATTTTGAGAGTAAACCACATATTGTTTCTGTCCAGAAGAAACACCCGTCAATGCCAGTAAAATCAAAACAACCAGCGCACACCACTCTGTTTTTTTCATAGGTGCACCTTATTTTTCCCTCAGGGTCATTGTTTTATTTTATGATTTATCTTTTGTTCTGTCAACAAAAACAACGCCTTCAGATTTTGAAAAATAACCGAGCACCATTAACTCGGTACCCATATCAACATTGAGGACATGGATTTTTTTGGGCAGGTTCAGGTTAACAGGAGCAAAATTCAATATTCCGCATATCCCGCAGGCAACAAGTTTCTCAGCCACAACCTGCGCTGAATCAGCAGGCACGGCAAGTATTGCAAGCTGCACCCCGAGTTGAGAAACAACCTCATTCAACCTTGAAACATCTTCTATTCTAATCCCCTCCCAGACCTTTCCTATCTTGGTCAGATCACTATCAAAAGCAGCAACAATTCTAAAATTGAAATTCAGAAACCCTGGATAAGCAAGCAGAGCTGAACCGAGTTTACCGACACCAACAATAATTATCCTGCATTCTCTATCAACTCCCAGAATCTGTTCAAGATTTCTGATAAGGTGGTCAACCCTGTATCCAACCCCGCGCTTTCCAAGAGAGCCAAAATAAGAAAGGTCTTTACGAAATTGGTCGCTTGTAATATTCAGATGCGCTGTTATCTGATTTGAAGACACAGAAGAAAAATTCTGCTGGGCTAATTTTCTTAAACTTCTCAAATATAGAGCCAATCTTCTTATCGTCTCCTGCGGAATCCTTTTAACATTCTTACCCGAACTATACTTCTTATCGTTAATCATGGTTCTATTACTGCCTTTATCACTCCATTTTTTCTTGAAGAAACAAGTTCAAGCGCTTCCTGAATCCTTTCAAGAGGGAATCTGTGTGTGATGATTGAGGAAAAATCTATTCCACTTCCTGACATGAGCTTCAACGCAGTTTCTGTTGTAAATGCAGACCTTCTTACGGTCAAAACAGGAAGCTGCTTTCTTCTTATCAGATGTGGATCAAAAAAGACTCTGTCTTCTGCAGGAATCCCAAAAATGACAGATTTTCCACCTATTGCAGCGATATTTATCATCTGGTCTATGGTCTGCTGGGTTCCAGCACACTCAAAAGAAATATCAACGCCTCTGCTGGATGTTGAAGATTTTATCTCCTTTTCTATATCCTGGCGGTGCGCAAGATAAACATGGTCAGCGCCAAGTTTTTTCGCCATCTGCGCCCTTTCTTCTATAAGCTCTGTAACAAAGATTTCCCTCGCTCCACCGACTTTGCAGCAAAATAAAACAGACAGACCGATGGGACCAGCTCCGAGAATTGCAACACTATCCCCAACCAGAAAATTTGCAAGATGCACTCCATAAAGCGCAATTGCAAGAGGTTCAGCAAGGGTTGCCTGGGCAAAACTTAAATTATCGGGAAATTTTATAACATTTTTTTCAGGCATCACGATAAATTCCCTGAATGCACCATATACCGGCGGAGTGCCCAGAAACTTCACATAAGGGCACAAATTCGGCCTTCCGGTAACGCAGAATTCACACTTTCCACAGGAGATCCCGGGCTCAATAACAACCCTGTCTCCTTCTTTCACAGAGTTGACATTTCTGCCTTTCGCAACAATCTCTCCGGATGCCTCATGACCGATAATAAATTTTTCAGGAACAATCTGATCTCCAATCCTTCCATCAAGAAAATAATGCGAATCTGAACCGCAAATTCCAATCGCCCGTATGCGAATCAATACCTCGTTATCTTTACATTCAGGGATTTCAAACTCATCGATAACAAACTTTCTCTTTCCGAGCAGATATGCTGCTTTTCCTTTCTTCACGATTCTCCTTTTTATGATAAAATATTTTTGTATCAGATTTATTTTATCACAACAACAAATAAGGAGATAGAATGGCCGTTCAACCGGTTCCACCAGAAAAAACAAGAGCAATCTGTAATACTGAGTGGCTTGATTTCGAAACCACAGAAACTGTTTCTCCGATTGAAGGAATCATCGGACAGGAAAGAGCCAAAAAAGCTCTTGAATTCGGACTGCAGATGGAACAGGATGGATATAATATTTATGTATCCGGACTGCCGGGCAGTGGAAGAACAACATCTGTTGAATCAGCGGTAAAAGAAATCGCAAAAAAGAGACCCACCCCTGATGACTGGTGTTATGTATTCAATTTTTCTGAACCCGATAATCCAAAATACCTGAGGTTCCCACCTGGCAAAGCCGAAAACTTCAGAAAAGATATGGAAAATTTGATTGATGAACTTAAAATAGACCTGCCCAGAGCATTTGAAAGTAAGATTTATGAAGAACAGAAGAATTCAATCATAAGAAAGTTCCAGAAGATAAAGGAAGAAATCATCAGCCGCATTGAGGAAAAAGCAAAAAATGCCTCTTTTGCGCTCAAGCACACACCATCAGGATTTGTTTTCGTGCCATTGATTGAAGGAAAACCACTGACAGAAGAAGATATGGAAAAACTCACAGAAGAAGCAAAAAAGGAAATAAAAACAAAAGAAGAAATACTTGTCTCTGAACTCGGGGAAGCCCTGAGAGAGATCAGACAGGCTGATAGAGCAACAAGAGAGGAACTTCAAAAAATAGAACATGAAACAACCTTATTCACGGTAAGTCCACGGATCAATGAGTTGAAGGAAAAATATTTGGAATTTCCTGATGTTGTGAAATACCTTGATGAGGTTCAGCAGGATATAGTGGAAAATCCAGGCAATTTTGAAGAAAAGAGGGAAATTGAGTTTCTGCCGGGTCTGAAAATGCCAACAAAAGAAAGTCAGCTGTACAAATATCAGGTAAATGTTCTTATTGACAACAGTAAATTGAGCGGTGCGCCCGTGATAAAAGAAACACAACCAACCTGTTATAACCTCAGCGGAAGAATTGAATACAGACCGACACTTGGCGCGATGTTTACTGATTTCACAATGATAAAACCAGGAGCCCTTCATAAGGCAAATGGTGGATTTCTGATTCTGAATGTCCTTGATGTTTTCAAAAACTATTTCGCATGGGAAGCAATCAAAAGAACAATAAAGAATAAGGATATCCGAATAGAAGACCTGAATGAACAATTCAGGATAATCAACACACCAACATTAAAACCAGAACCAATTCCCGCGAATATAAAAATAATACTTATTGGAAGTCCTTTGATTTACTATCTTCTCCACGCATATGACGAGGATTTTGAAAAATTATTCAAGGTAAGGGTTGATTTCAGTTCTCTGATGGAAAGAGATCAGGAAGGAGTAAAACAGTACGCAAGGTTCATCAGTAAAAGGGTAAAGGATGATAATCTGCTTGAATTCCACAGAGACGCGGTTGCGAAGGTTGTTGAGTACGGATCAAGGATAGTGGGAGATCAGAAAAAACTCACAACAAGATTTATGGAAATATCAGACCTGTTGAAGGAAGCAAACTACTGGGCAAAGATTGATTCTTCTGATGTTGTAAACAAGGAACATGTTCAGAGAGCCATTGAGGAAAAAATATACAGGTCCAACCTGATTGAAAAAAGGATTGAAGAATTGATGAAAGATGGAATAATTATGGTTGACACTGATGGTGAAAAGGTTGGACAGATAAACGGATTAAGTGTTTTAACACTCGGTGACTATCAATTTGGAAAACCATCAAGGATTACAGCGAGTGTTTCTCTCGGGAAAGGTGGTCCTGTGCACATTGACCGTGAGGTCAAGATGACAGGAACAATTCATAATAAAGGATTTTTGATATTGAAGGGATTGCTTTCGGAGAAATTTGGGAAAAAATATCCAATTTCATTTTCAGCAACAATCTGTTTTGAACAGGTTTACGAGGAAATTGAAGGAGATAGCGCGTCATCCACAGAGTATTACGCGCTGATTTCGGGTATATCGGGAATCCCCCTCAAACAGGGAATTGCCGTGACGGGATCCATCAATCAAAAGGGCGAAGTTCAGCCGATTGGTGGAGTGAATGAAAAGATTGAAGGGTTTTATTCAATATGTAAATTGAAAGGTTTCACCGGAAACCAGGGTGTAATTATACCTGAAAAAAACCTCACGCACATGATGCTGAAGGAAGAGGTTGTTGAGGCGATAAAAGAGGGGAAATTTCATGTGTGGGCGGTGAAAGATGTGGATGAAGGGATTGAAATCCTGACAGGGATCCCGGCAGGAAAGCAGAATAAAGATGGCACATATCCGGAAGGGACAGTCAATTATGCGATAACTCAAAAATTGATTGAATTTGCTATAACTGCAAAAGAGATTGAGAAAAAGATAAAATCTAAAAACGGCAAAAAGAAAAAGTAGACTGCTGGTGGCCGGCGGTATTTATCTGCGGACACAAATAGATTCACTAAATTGAACCATATCCGAATCTGCTTGAAATGTCGGGTCTGTCCCTCCATTTTTCCACCACTTTCACACGCAACTGCAGAAATACCTTTTTACCAAGAATCTTTTCTATCTCCTGTCTTGCTTTCAAACCTGCGGTTTTCAATTTTTCGCCGTTTTTCCCGATGATAATTTTCTTCTGACTGTCTTTTTCCACGATAATATTTGCAAAGATAACCATTATATCCGGATTTCTGTCCCCTGGTTTTATTTCCTCTATTTCAACAGCAACCGAATGCGGTATCTCCTGGTAAACAAGCTCAAAAACTTTCTCTCTTATAATCTCGCCAAATCTGTAGACCTGCGGAAGCGAATCTGTAAAATCCGGTGGGAAAAGTGGATTCCCTTCCGGAAGATATTGACCTATGATTTTTTCCAGTTCTTCAATGTTTTCGCCGAACAATGCGGAACATGGAATAATCTCATTAAGACCGTATTCAGTAGAAAGCCGCTGAACAAGAGGAAGTATTTTTGTTTTTGGTTTAATCTTATCTATTTTGTTGATGGCAACGATCACGGTTTTTTTTGTTTCCCTGATTTTTTCAAGAATATCTCTATCTTCGCCGTCAAAATGCGAACCATCAATAACAAAAAGAATAACATCAGCATCATCAATTGCAGTCAGAACACTGTTTTTCATAATCTGACCGAGATAATTCTTTGGATTCTCATATCCCGGTGTATCAACAAAAACAATCTGATAATCATCAGTTGTCTTTATACCAAGAATTCTGAATCTTGTTGTAGCAGGATGTTTTGAAACAATTGAAATTTTTGAACCTGTGATGGAATTCAAAAGTGTTGATTTTCCGACATTTGGTTTTCCAATAATTGCCACTGTTCCACTTCTCATTTTTCAACCAATTTCAGGAATCTGCCAGTCATGGATATTGAAAATTTCTCGCTTTTTTCTCAGATAATACAGATAATTTTTCAGACTTACATCAGGTGGAACTCTGTGGTCCACATGAGGAATATAACCGCCTTCAATAACAACTTCCCTGATTCTATCCAGTTCTCTGTCAATCGCTGCCGGACCTTCTATCAACGCCTTTTTATCCACTCCCCCCATAAGAAGTATCCTTTTACCAAATTTTTTTCTCAAAGCAACAGGATCAGAGCCGCTGTTAATTTCAAGTGGAAACATAATATTTATTCCTGCATCAAGCCACAGTTCAACAAGTTCATTTATGTTTCCGTCGCAATCAATATAAATAAGGTCAATTCCTGCTTTCCTGTATGTCTCGGACAATCTTTTATATCTGGGCACAAGATATTTTTCAAAAAGCGCGGGAGATATCATCGGCTGTGTTTTGAAAGCCATATCCTCCCACATTCCTACCGCATCAATTTCTATTTCAGAAAGAGCTCTTGCATTAACCTGAAGAATAAAATTGCAGAGATGCTCAATAATTTCTTCTATCAGATCAGGCTGGTCGTAAAAAGCCATAAGACAGTTTTCAAATCCCATCCAGTTTCTGATCCATCCAAATAAACTGCCGCCGCCTATGATAACAGGATACTCTGAATTTTTCACAAACATCTTAAATTGTTCCCATTGCTGCCTGTCAGGATATCTTTTTGAATTCGGATCCAGTCTCTTTTTGAATCGCTCCCAATCAGACCTGTTTTCAATCGGAAATTTTATATAGTGAGGAATAGAACTTTTTCCGCTCTTGAAATGCTTTGCAATAACTCCGCTTGAATCCTGAATAATTTGATACTGCTCTGTTTCTTCAAGGATTTTTGTCTCAAACGCAGGATCAAGACCAAGTCTCACAGGAACAGAAATTGTTCGGTCAAAACCAAAAAACCTATCTCCTTTTTCAATGGTGTCAATTTCTGAAGGAAGCCCTTCACTGTGCCATTTCTCAAGGGTATCTGTCCACCAGCCAAATTCCATATTGAAGATCCTGTCCACCGGCTTAAAATGAAAAACATTATTCCATCTTTCTCCTGGAGTCATTTGACCTCACTTTTTATGGAAGAATTCTATAAGGTTTTATCCTTCCCCAGGCGAGATACTGTTTGAATCCCTCTGCGTACTTAACTCCGCACTGAGTACCCCGAAACTGGCTCAATGCCTTCATGAATTCAACATAGTCAATGTTGTCATGCTCTTTTAACCATTTATACTGGCTTTGATGACACAGTAGCATCCTTTCCTTGATCTCTATTTCCTCTGTTATATCCACATATTCAGTTGGCTGAAAATTCACACCTGATGCAGTATCCATGAAAAAAATCGGGACAAGTTTTGTTATTCTGTCCACCCTCGTTTTGTAATTTGGCAAGGTTGCACAGAAGGATGCGTCAATCGCAAGTTTTCCAGCATTAATATGATCCATCATATAATCGTCAGGCGAATGTGTAATAATAATATCAGGTTCAACCTGCCTTATCACATCCATAACAATCTCAACAGATTCTTTATTGACATGGAGTTCGAGGTCCGGGAAAAGCCCTATGAAAAGTTGAGCATCAAGAATCTCTGCTGATTTCTCAGCTTCTTTTCTTCTGATGCGAGCAAGTTCCTCAGGCCCGATCTCAAAATGTCCTTTGTTTCCATCACACAAAATCGCCATCGCAATGGAATGGCCCTGCTTTTTGAACTTTGCGAGAGTCCCCGCGCAAAAAAGCTCAATATCATCCGGATGTGCGGAAATTGCCAGAATTTTCATCCTTCCTCCTTGAAAAAAATTATCAAAAAATTAAAAGAAACCAGTAGTATCTTACAAAAAAAAAATCCCTTAATCAAGTAATCCTGGCACATCTATCCCAATCTTATGAAAATGCAGACAGACTCTATTATAGTTTACACC
>CAZHJN010000048.1:0-13447 GCA_964532995.1 uncultured bacterium | reverse complement strand
GGTCCGACAACCCTGTGAAGATAAAAAATCACCAGAATCCCTGCAATAATTATCAAACCGGCAAAAACAAGCGCAAGCCTTTTTTGTAGAATTAGATTGATTCTGTTTACTGTCTCCACTGTATCAAAAGCAGGAGAACTGATCTGGATTTCACTGATAATTGTGTCCAGCGTAAAATAGTAAGTGATGCTTCCAACAAGCATTATTCCAAGACATATAAACCATGCAGTAAGACCAAAGTATCCAATCTGAACCGGCTTGTTAATCAGGTATTTTTTTCTTCTTATTTTTCCCATTTTTTCCTCACTGGAAATTAGGATATGTCTTTGAGTTGTAAACGATATCTTTGCCAAATCCTTTTCCACCAGCTTTTTTATCCCTTCCATAACTACCCAGAATAAAATAGTCAGAGGTTGGGATATATTCCATAGTTGCCGGTTTACCTATTGACACCTGATAGTAATCAGCTGGAGTACTGGCAAGCCAGCAGGAAAGAATATTTGTTCCGGCAAGGAGCGTTACTGGCTTTGTTATAATCTGCGGTTTTGGCTTGTTTTTAAACTCTTTTTTCTGTACTATCTCAACTCCATTAAGCCTTATTTCACCTGCTGTTATCCCATAATTGGTCAAAACCAGATAGGCTCCTCCAGCTGGAGCTGAGAAAGTATAGGTGTATGTCCTTGGCGGGCCGGCGAATCTTCCTATTTCAGGAGTTTCAATATATGTTTTTGGCGGAACCTCTGTATAAGGTATATTATAAAAATAGGGGCTTCCCCACGGATCAAGCGGCGTATCATTGTTTACAGTATCCCTAATTTTCGTGGCATATGGTCCATTCCAGTTTTTTGTCATTCCTGGTGGTGGGCTTTCATCAAATATTGCCCCAAGTCTTACAGGATAGTATCCTGTATCATCTTTCATATTTTCAAGCGCCATTGCAAACTGCGTAATCTCTGCCTTTGCCTTGACGATTTTTGCTTTTTGATTAACAGAATACACAAGCCTGAAGCTCACACCGGCAATAATCATTAGAACAGCAATGAAAATCAGCAGTTCAAGGGGAGTAATTCCTTTTTTATTTTTAATTTTCATCTGTTTCACATTTTTATACTACCCTTTTTTGTTGAAAAAGGCAATATTACAAAAATCTGGTATTTTTATTAGGTTTCTGGTATACTTTATAGCAAGGTTTTTTCAAGGCACACAATCAGAAACTGGAAATGAAAATAGATAGGGTGGTTTTTCGCGAATATGATATAAGAGGAATTGCTGGAACGCAGATTAATAATAATTTTGCTTATAATCTCGGCAGGGCTTTTGGCACATACATAAGAAATTCTGGTTTCAGGACCACACTGGTTGCCTGCGATAACAGGAAAAGTTCGCCTGATTTAAAATATCAGCTTGTAAATGGAATTATAAAAACAGGTATTGATGTGTTTGATGCAGGGATGGTGCCAACTCCTGTGGCTTATTTTGCCCAGAAGAAAAATGGTCTTGATGCCTGCATAATAGTAACAGCCAGTCATAATCCTCCTCAGTTTAATGGATTCAAACTTGTGGTGGGAGAGGCAGGCCTTTATGGAAAAAAAATACAGGAAATAGCTGATATTTTTGAGTCCGAGAATTTTGCTTCAGGTAAAGGAACCGTAAGGGAAATTCCTGTTGAACAGGACTATATAGGTTTTATGAGGAAAAGATTCAGTTTCAGTTCAGGAATTAAAATCGGTATTGATACAGGAAATGGCACAGCTGGTCCTTTCGTAAAAAAACTTTTTACAGCTCTTGGAATAAATTATGAAGGATTGTATCTGGAAAGTGACAACAGTTTCCCGCACCATCTTCCAGACCCTGTTGTACCTGAAAACCTTGTTGACCTGATAGACCTTGTAAAGAAAAATAAACTTGATGCTGGCTTTGGCCTTGATGGAGATGGGGATAGAATCGGCGTGGTGGGAAGCGATGGAAGTATTCTCTGGGGAGACCAGCTTCTCATAATCTTCGGTCTTGATATCCTGAAAAGGAATCCAGGAATACCTGTAATATTTGATGTCAAATGCACTCTTGCCCTTGAAGAGGAAATAAAAAAAGCCGGTGGAAACCCTATCATGTGGAAAACAGGCCATTCTCTTATCAAAGCAAAACTGGTTGAGGAAAAAGCAGTCCTTGGTGGAGAGCTTTCAGGCCATATCTATTTTGCTGATGAGTATTATGGTTTTGATGATGCAATATACGCAACATTGCGACTTTTGAGAATAATGAACGAGACAGGGAAAAAGCCAGAGCAGCTTCTTGAAGGAAAAAAAAGGTATTTTTCAAGCCCTGAGATTAGAATTGAGGTTGGAGAAGAAAAAAAATACAGAATAGTTGAAGCTCTCAAAAACTTTTATAGAAAAGAATATAAGATTTCTGATATTGACGGAGTTAAGGTTTATTTTTCTGATGGATGGGCTCTCGCAAGGGTTTCAAATACACAGCCTGCAATAGTTTTAAGGGTTGAAGGTATGACGCCTGATGCTCTTGAAAGGATAAAAAATCAATTTATGAAAAAAGTCGAGGAGCAGATGAAATGAACTGGCAATTTTTCTGGCTTGCTTTTGCAACAATTTTTCTTGCTGAAATAGGTGATAAAACCCAGCTTGTCTGTTTTTCCCTGAGCACTAAAAGTGTTTCAATTTTGCCTGTATTTCTTGGTGCAATAAGTGCTTTTGTTCTCAGTACACTTGTTGCCTGTTTTCTCGGAAACTTTTTGGCAAAAATTGTTCCCACCAAAATCATTCATTCTATTGCTGCAATTATTCTGATAGCGTCAGGTATTTTCATTCTTGCTAAAGAACTGTGATCAGGAGGAAAAATGAAATACATTGTTTGTTTGAAACAGGTTCCGGACACTATGGAGGTAAAGGTTGATCCTGTAACCAAAAGAATTGTGAGAGAAGGTGTTCCCAGTATTCTCAATCCCTATGACTATTACGCGCTTGAAGAAGGTTTAAGATTGAAGGAAAGGTTTGGTGGCACAACCATTGCAATTTCAATGGGTCCACCACAGGCAGAGGCTGTATTGAAAGAAGCCTTGTCTCTTGGGGTGGATGAGGCATATCTTTTAAGCGATAGAGCTTTTGCCGGCAGTGATACACTCGCAACATCCTATACACTTTCACAGGCAATTAAAAAAATAGGAGATTATTCAATAATTTTGTGTGGAAGGGAAGCAATGGATGGAAGCACCGGACAGGTTGGTCCGGAACTGGCAGAACATCTTGAAGTACCCGTGATAACCTATATCAGCAGGATTATCAATATCTCTGATAACCAGATTGAGTGTATAAGACTTCTTGAGGATCATTATGAAACATTAAAATCTCCGCTTCCAGCTGTGATCACTGTGATAAAGGAAATCAATGAACCAAGACTTCCGTCTCTCAAAGGTATGCTGAAGGCAAAAAAAGCACAGATACCTGTTTGGACAAAACAACATATCGGCGGAAATGATAATCAGTACGGACAGGATGGTTCCCCGACAAAGGTTGTTGAAATCTGGCATCCGGAAATAAAAAAGGAAGGAAGGATTGTTAAGGGTGAGCCAGATGAACTTGCTGAAATTCTTTTTCAGGAACTGAAAAAACTGGGAGTTGCTTAAATGGAAATCATGGTAAATAAAGAAAAATGCACAGGATGTAAAATCTGTGTGGATGTGTGTCCTGCTGGAGCAATAGAAGTTGATAGAGAAGGCAAAGCTCAAATCAATGAGAAATGCACCCTTTGCAGGTTGTGTGTGAAAGAGTGCCCTGAGAATGCCATTGAGATTACAGGCGAAGAAAAAAAGGTTTCTAAAATCGACCTCAACCAGTATAAAGGCATCTGGTTTTTTGCTGAACAGAAAAAAGGGAAACTTTCCCATGTTTCCTATGAGCTTTGCGGAATTTCCTTAAAACTTGCTGAAACACTTAAAGAAGAGGTCTGCGCTGTTTTATTCGGTTCAGATTGCAATGAAATGGCTCAACAATTGTTTGATCATGGAGCAGAAAAAGTTTATATCGTTGAGGATAAATCCCTTGATGATTTCAGGCAGGGTGTTTATGTGTGTCTGATGACAGAATTGATAAAAAAGTATAAACCAAATATTGTCCTTGCTGCTGCCACAATGATAGGAAGAAGCTTTATTCCGCAGACAGCCGCAAGATTGAAAACAGGACTTACAGCTGACTGCACGGATCTTGCGATAGATCCTGAAACAAAACTTCTCCAGCAGATACGACCGACATATGGCGGGAATCTGATGGCAAAGATTGTCTGTGAAAATTATAGACCCCAGATGGCAACAATAAGACCCAAGGCTGTTGAAGAAGCAAAATTTATCGGAAACAGAAAAGGCGTGATAATAAAGGATGATTTTCAGTCATTTAATGCAACATGCAGAATTGACCTTGTTTCAAAACAGGCTGTTGAGCAGACAATTGACCTTCAGGAAGCAGAAATAATTGTTTCAGGTGGAAGAGGGCTTGGAGAAGGCAAGAATTTTGATATGATAAGAAAATTCGCCCAGCTTATTGGTGGAGCTGTTGGTGCTTCCCGCGCAGCGGTGGATTCTGGTTGGATTCCTTATCCACATCAGGTGGGTCAAACCGGAAAAACTGTTAAACCGAAAATATACATCGCATGCGGCATATCAGGGGCAATACAGCATCTTGCCGGAATGTCAACATCTGACTATATCATTGCGATTAATAAAGATCCTGATGCCCCAATATTTAAGGTTGCAAATTTAGGAATTGTCGGCGATATATTTGAGGTTATACCGAAACTCATACAGAAACTGGAAAAGAAATGATCCAAAAACTATTTAAGCAGAAAAGCAAACATAATAATAAAGTATATCACAAGCACAACAAAACCGACCGGTAATCCGAACTTAGCCCATTGTTTGCTTGTTATATCAAGTTTGCTTGCTGCAATGATATTGGGAATGTTTCCTGGAATGAGCATTCCTCCTGAAACCAATAGCCCCATTAAAGCAAATTCAATCTGTTCAATTCTCATTTTCGGACTTATCTCAGCTGAAGCAAGCGTTGCGTTGTCTAAAACAGCAGAAACAGTGTTTATCCAGTATAGAGCTAACTGACCGAGTGGAACAATGTAAAGATCAATAACGGGTCTGAAGCCGGCTCCAAGAAATATCAGTGCCATAACAAAAAGATAAACTTTCCCTGCCCTGAATATTATCTCTGACGTTTCTTCTTCATTTAATATTTTTCTTTTCATAAGTGAATCACAGTTTTGCTGTGCTCTTAAAAATGCACCGATGATACCAAATACCACAACACCGGGTATTATAAGAAACCACATATGCTTGAGCAGGAAGAAAAAACCTGCATGATATGGTGCTCCTTTGAGCTTTGCCGTGACTATCGTTGAAAGAGGTTCTCCTATTGGTGTTAATGCTGCGCCCATTCCGATTGCAAAACAGGCGATGATTGTGAGTCTTGTTTCAAATTTTTTATCAAGTGTAAGGCTGTTGATTATTTCAACAAGCACGATTGCTGCGATAATGGCTGTTATAATGCTTGAGATAAGTCCGAGAAAAACAATAAAGAAAAAAGCAAAAAAATGCGGACCAAATCTTTCTTCTGTTCTTGATATCCCTGCTGTAATTTTGTTTCTGAATCTGTTAAAGAACAATCCTGCACCAAGCACAGCAAGCGTGATCTTTATCGGTTCTGCAATCGCTTCTTCAACAAGATGAAAAGACCATATTTTTTCCGGACCGAAAAAATGGGAAAGTGTTGCAGAGATTATGCCCATAATAAAAAGAAATGGCTCTAAATTTCTCTCAACACTGTGGACAGTTAGAGGTAATAACAAAACCAGCAGAATTATCAATACCTGTCCCGCAACAAACATACTCACTCCCACAAAAGAACACTTTCAAAATTGACTTCTGGCATTGGATTTTCAAATGAAGGTTTATCTCCCTGTTTTGCCCACCAGAGTGCTCTTCCTTCTTTAAGAAGCCATATGATTGTCCTGACAGTATATTCTGAAGGTGGACCACCTTCCACATATATTTCGCCATTTCCACATACATTTCCCCTCTCAGGGTCTCTGAATTGAATAAATCTTCTCATCGTTTCGAGGGTGGGATTTTTCCTTGCTTCATCAAGCAGTTCATTCATCAAAATTCTTCTCTGGTCCTGCTTTTTCCAGTATACATCATCGCTGCAACCGGGCTTCAGATTTCTTGCTTTTAATGAAGCCATCCTTCTTTCATTCAGGTATATGTTAATTTCAGGATTCTCTGCTGTCATTGCTGTGATAAAGCCAAAACCATCCTCTGACCATCTTATACCAATTCTGCAGGCAGTCTTTTCAATCATCGCGCAATTTTTATCCCTGTCAATCACAATGGCATTGCATGGACCCCAGAATTGATTGTATCTTTCCAAAATTGCCACTGCCTCTTTTGCGTTTCTGCAGTATCTTGCAACAATCTTAAAAACAGGTGCAGGAAATACCTCTTCTGGTTCTTCATCTAGAAAAACACCAGAAGAGACAGTACCGATTATAAGATGTTCATTCAGAGCAGGCCAGTGTGGTTTTTCGAATGGCTCTTCAGGACTTGTATCAAGATTGTTGGCAAGAAGAGGTCCATGATCACTTTCAGGGAAAAAGATATAGCTGCATTTTGCCTTTTCTGAAACTTGATCCAATTTCCCTATTTTCCCGGTGGATATCATCCTGTGATAGAAGTTCTGTCCATTGGTGTAAATTGCGGTCATCCCACTATCAAGGCCGGCACCATCCTGAATACCTTTCCATTCAGCAAGAATAAGCTGTTTTACTCCCCTTAGTTCAGGATATTTTTTAAAGTCCACAGGAGCACTGATCCTTTTTTCACTGTGTTGCAGGACAAGGTTAATAATATCTTTTTCTGATTTATCAGGAATATGTCTCAAAATTAAGTTGAGATTTAGTTCAGCCATCTTCCTGATAAAATTACTGTGATTGAGTGCCCATTCTTTTGATTCATTGTACCAGTCTTGTTCACGCCACATGCATACCTCCTTAATTTTTCACACAATTATACCACAGATTTTTTATTTTCTTTGAAGAAATAGTTTTGAAAGAACCTCAACATTCAGGCACTCATAGGCAACAATCTGCATGATCCCACTCGGTGGAAGAATTCTTACAGGAAGTCCCTCAACCCAGACGCATGCATCACCAAATCTGTATCCCATATCAATATAAACAGATACATCGTCAGGAATATCCCATCCAGGCTGATTATCAGGATCATTCTCCGCGCTTATAATTATTACTTTCTGTCTTTTTCTTTTGAAGATATCTTTGGATTCTGTGTCCATACCGGTGTATCCAAGCCTGACAACAAGAGCTCCATCATCTGTTGTGCTGATATATTTTTCAACCTGATTTTTCACATTTGTATGAAGATCAACGTTTATTGCCCATTTTGAGTCTTCATATTTTCCAACATATGTCCATGGCATATGACCCATTGAAGCAACCGGGATTTTTTTCCCTTTTTTTGCTTCTTTAATGATTAAATCTGTTGCTTTCTCAATATTTTTAATCTGGGTGTTTTGAAATTTCCTTACATGGTACCTTATCCCATCAAGAAATGCTTTTGCAAGATGACCTTCTGGAATCGGTTTAACAGGATATTCGTCCATAAACTGTTTTTTATAAAGGTATTGATTTCCCCATTCAGGTCCATCTTTATAAGCATATGACTTCCACATCGCAGGAGTATGACCTTTTCTTGTGATGGATGAGAAAATTTCAGCCATTAGTGCCCAGCCATTGAGAGCATTAATCAGATGGTTCAATCTTCCTGCTTTTGTTCCATCACCAAGAACCACACATGTATCATCAACTCCTGTACCTGTATCAAACCATACATCACAGGCTTTTATCTGGCCCTGTAGATCCGGTAAATCTTTTGGACCAAAACCAATAACAAAACCACCTTTTGCCCTGAAAGATTCTATTCTCTGAATCTCATTTTCTGAAATTGGCTTTGTCTGCCACCCAATTATTGAAACATCAAGTTTTCTCTCCTCAGCAGTCCTATTTCTTTTATAGGGTCTGTCAAAACCCATATTAACCATACCACCGCTGCGACCCCACAATTCATCCTGAAGACCCTGATAAACAATAGGATAAAAACCAATCAACCCGCCTTTCATATGTCTTTCTGCAACAATCTCTGCAACCTCTGAAATTTTCTGAAGATTTGATTCAACCCTGTCGCAGGCTTCAAGAACCGCCTTACAGTACTGGTTGGCTGCATAACCATAATCATCAGGTTTCAATTCTTTAGAAATTTTGAATTGTTCAATTTTGAGAAGAGTAAATGGATATAAAACTGTTGCATAAAGAGTCCCATCCCCTGTTGCTATCATTGCCATATGAACATGAAGAGGAGTCAAACTTCCATCAGGAAGCCTGTGGAAACCATGGGTGAAGGGCTTTGGTTTGCCATTTTCCAAATTGAAATCAAAGTAATCTGGATTTTTAACAACAATAACTCCAAGGTCTTCCATCCTGTTTTTTTTCGGATCATATCTGACAAGATGATGAAGATAACCTGAACCAAAACCAGTATCATTATCAACCCTCCACAAACAGTAAACCCTTCCATCCGGATGGATACACAGAGAACCACGGGAATCAGGATTTTTCTCTTTTATCATCGGTCCAAGGTTCTTTCCCTTAATTTGCTTTCCTCTTGCTGATAGCTCCATTCTATAAAGCTCAGGAAAGCTTATCATGGTCATATAGGCGGTCTTTCCATCATCTGCTAAAACCCAGCAGCATATCGCATATCCTTTTCCCTGGGGTTTTTTAAATTTTTTTCCATCAATCACAATAGGTCTTACCGAAACCTTTTCAGCATCAGGATCATACATGGCAATTTCAAAATCTTTTGTTATGGCATAAGCCATACCGTTTCTGTCAACAAGGGTTGTTGCATATGGCAAAAGCAAAGGCCCGAGTTCCCTGTATGTTTTTGTTTTCATATCGTATAACATCCAGTGCTGATTTTCACATGTAACAACATAGATGAGGCCTCTTTTTTCATCAGCAACAACATCAATGATACCTTCTTCTGGATATGGCATACCTAAGCATTCTGGTTTTTGTATGGCAGGGTCATACACCATCACATAACCGCCAGGGTATTCTGATTGATCATCCTTTGCTCTGTATCCCTGTTTGCTTCCCACATAGATTTTGCCGCTTTCTCCAACAAAGTTTTTTGTATGAATCTTTGCCTGCGCAGCATAGCCGGTGGCATTGATCTGACAGACACTATGAGTATCAATAACTATCTTCTGTTTTTCGGTATACGGATCAAACTCAACAAGATATGAGTTCTCATTATACTTTGCTGTACCGATGTATATTTTTCCGTCAAGCCCCTCGCATAGAGAAAAATAGCCGGATTCATTATTATGCGTTCCAGCAAGCACATGATAAGCTTTTGCATCAACATATTTAAACGGTGGAAAATCTTGTTGCGCAGCAGACATGCCAGCTGTCAGCAGCGATAAAGTAAAAAGACAAATACATAAAAAATTTTTTCTCATATCCTTGATATTTTAATTAAATACACCTGTCATTTCTTGCTTTATTTAGGCCTCTAAGTATAAAATATTTTATTAAATTGCGCCTATTTTCTTCAGATGAATGTAGATAGCAGTAATATCCGAAGGACTGATTCCATCAATCCTTTTTGCCTGTGAGATTGTGTAGGGCCTGTATTTTGCAAGTTTCTCTCTGGCTTCTGTTGAAAGCCCGTAAATCTTTTTGAAATCAAGATTTTCAGGCAATATCACGCCATCTGTCTGACCTGTTTTTTCAATCAGTTCAAACTCCCTTTTTATATACCCTGAGTATTTTATTTCAATCTCTATCTCTTCCTTCACATGCTCTGGAAGCTGTTCTATTTCTCTGCAGAATTTGATTATATCCTCCAGTGTATTTTCAGGTCTTCGCAGGAAATCAGCAAGAGATGTTTTTTCATCGATACCTGATAGATAAGTACTCTGAAGTTTTGAACAAAATTTTTGTGTCAGTTCTCTATTTTTTTTCATTGTCTCGTATGTTTTTCCGTCAATAAGCCCGTATTTGAAACCATAATCCATGAGTCTGAAATCAGCATTGTCCTGCCTTAAAATTAATCTGTATTCAGCCCTTGAAGTGAACATCCTGTATGGTTCAGAAATTTCTCTTGTTGTGATATCATCAATCATAACTCCAATATATGACTGTTCTCTTTTAAGAATAAGTGGTTCCTTTCCAATAATTGATGCTGCAGCATTTATCCCTGCTACAAGGCCCTGACCTGCTGCCTCTTCATAGCCGCTGGTACCATTGATCTGACCCGCAAGATAAAGGCCGGAAATGTGTTTGCTTTCAAGGGTTGGTTTCAACTGATATGGCGGTACAAAATCATACTCAATCGCATAGCCATATCTGAGAATTCTTACATTTTCAAGACCAGGGATGGTTTTTAGCGCTTTTTCCTGCACATCCACTGGAATGCTTGTCGCAAAACCATTCACATACATTTCATCAGTGCTGTATGCTTCCGGTTCAAGAAAAATATGATGGCTGGTTCTATCAGGAAATTTAACAACCTTTACCTCAATTGAAGGGCAATATCTTGGACCTGTTGAACGAATCTGACCTGTGAAAAGCGGCGCCCTGTCAAGATTTTCCCTTATTATATCTATCGTTTGGGGTGTTGTCGCTGTCAACCAGCAACTTATCTGCGGCCTTTTTATGCTTTCTGTCCTGTAAGAAAAAGGAGATGGGTTTTCATCGCCTTTCTGTTCTCTTGTTTTGCTGAAATCTATTGAATGTTTGCTGATTCTTGGAGGAGTACCTGTTTTCAGTCTGCCTGTTTCAAAGCCAAGTTCTTTGAGGTTTTCAGTCAGACCATTTACCGCAAACTCTCCCATTCTGCCTGCAGGAAAAGACCTATTACCTATATGTATCAATCCATTAAGAAATGTCCCAGGACATAGAATAACACATCTTGATTTTATTTTTTCTCCTGATTCCAAAATTACCCCTGAAACTCTATTTTTTTCAACTGTAATCCTAACAACCACGCCTCTTAATAAAATTAAATTATTCTGCCTCATAATAACATTCTTCATATGATTGCTATATCTGAACCTGTCAATCTGAGCCCTGGGACTCCAGACAGAGCGACCTTTTCCCTTATTGAGCATTTTGAATTGAATGCCTGTTTCATCTGCCGCAAGAGCCATCTGTCCACCAAGTGCGTCAATCTCTCTGACAATCTGGCCTTTTCCAACTCCACCAATAGCCGGATTGCAGCTTGGTCTGGCAATGGTTTCAGGGTTTCCTGTAATCAAAAGTGTTTTAATTCCCATCCTTGCAGATGCAAGTGATGCTTCAATTCCAGCGTGTCCTGCTCCGACAATAATAATCTGATATTCAAAATTACACATATTTTGCAATCACAAGCCCTGAAGGAACCTTTGGGTAGAAAAAGGTGGTCTTTGGAGGAAGTATTTCTCCATTTTGTGAAATTTTTCTGATTTTCATCAAATCAGGCGTCTGCATGAAAAAACCAGCACTTTCAGGATTTTTATCCACATAGTTCACAATGAAATATGGGTCTCTGTCGTAATAAAGTTTTTCACCAGCAGGAATATTAAAATATTTCTCAAACAAAAAATAGTGAAGAATGGCAACATCAAGTGATTTCCATTGATCTGAACGATTTTCAGGAATAGATTTAATAATTGCTTCAGGATTCCTGACCGACCATGTTTGAAATCGACCCCTGAAATAAACGCCAAAGCTTATCTTTTCTCTATTTTCTTCAATTGCAGCAAGTATTTCTTCAAGGTTTTGCTTTTCCTGGATGGTAAAAAATTCTCTTATCCTGCTCAGGTTGCTTTCAACATCTATGTTTTTTACAGCCCTGTGAGTTGGAAGAACCAGTAACCCATCAGAAAAAAGGTTTGTAAGATAAACCATGATGTATCGTGGTGCATCAGGGTTCTGTTTGAAAAATTCAAAAGACGCCTGGAATCTGTGGTGTCCATCAGCAATAAAAAGATTTCCATCTGCGATTTTTCCTATTAATTCTGATAGAATTTCGGGATTGCACAGGGAAAACTCTATTGAATAATCTTCAAAATCAAATTTTTCATTGAAATTAATTGATTCTGAAGCTTTTTCAAGGACATTGTCCCGGTCTTCACAAAGAAGGAAAATCGGTTCCAGATTTGATTTTGTCGTCTGGAGAAGTCTTATTCTATCATCCCTGTATTTATTAAAAATTATTTCGTGCCTGATTATTTTATCCGATTTTTCAAGGTCGAAAAGACCTATGAAACCGTATCTTTCAAAGGTTGTTCCCTTAAAACAAAACCTCTGTTTGATAATGTAAAATTTCTCATTTTCATCCTGGACCAGGATTCTGTTCTGACACCACATGTCAAGTTTTTCTCTAACATATTCATAATCAGGCGTTTCTGGAAGAGTAAGGTGCACAATATTATATTGGGACTTTTTCTTCAATTTTCTTTTATAAAGATCATCTATCACATCATAAGGAGGAGCAATAAGGTCCTTTAAACTTCCTGCTTTATTTGAATATCTGTATCCTCTAAACGGTATAATCATTTTTACAGTCCCGTAGGAATATCAACAAATTTAGATTCAATATCAAACTTTTTTGCCAGAATCTTTGCAATTTCTTTTACACCCAGAGTTTCTGTTGCATGATGCCCGCCAAAAATAACATTCAAACCGAAATCCTTTGCACTATGGAAAACCTCCAGTGTATCTCCTGAAACATAAAGATCAACACCCTCTTTAATCGCTTCACCAAATCCAGCATACCCACCGCCACCGCTTACAACAGCCACTGTCTTTATATCTTCAGGTCCATATGGCAGAACCCTCGCCCGGATACCAAGGGATTTATTAAATCTATCCACTATTTCTTCCAGTTTAACCTTCTTTTGAAAAACGCCACAAAAACTTATGCTTTTTCCATCATAAGAAAAGAAAGGTTTTGTTTTTCTTGCTCCAATAATTTTAAGAAGCATCATGTTATTCCCAATTTCAGGATGCATATCAAGTGGAAGATGTGCTGCATAAAGGGAAATTCCATTTTTATAAAGTATTTCCAGCCTTTTCTTATTGGCGCCGATAAAACAGGGATTTGAGTTTTTCCAGTAATGACCGTGATGAACAATGATAAGGTCTGCTTTTTCCTCTGCTGCTTTTTCAAAAACAGTTGCTCCAGCATCAACAGTGCACATAACCTTTTTAACAACTGGATTTCCTTCAAACTGCAAACCGTTCCAGGAATCATCCTTTATGTTTTTTATATCAAGAAATTTATCAAGAAAACTGACAATATTTTTAAGTC
>CAZHJN010000047.1:0-14431 GCA_964532995.1 uncultured bacterium | reverse complement strand
AAGACACCTGACACACAATTATTGATGTAAGGGAGAGTTAATGATTAAAAGTGCAGAGAAACTCAGGGCAATTTATGAAAGAAAGCCTTTTGTGCCATTCTTTCAAAGGGAGTTTGGTTTTTTCACCCTTGATAAATGGAAACAGCAGGGATTTATTGATGACAATACCAAACTGGATGAACTTTTTGGTTTTGATCCACCGGGAAACTATAACATTGCGCAGCTCGGATGGTGTCTCGCACCATTTGAGCCTGCTTTTGAAAATAAAGTAATTGAAGATAGGGGTGATTATGAGGTTGTACAGGACGAAGCAGGCAGACTTATATTATTTTTTAAAGGAAGAAGAAGTGGTTTTATGCCTGAATATGTTTCTCATCCTGTAAAAGACTGGAAAACATGGATGGAAGATGTTAAATGGAGACTTAATCCTGATTCTTCAATAAGAGTCAAGCAATTTGAGCAAATTCTTCCTGAGATTCTTGATGCAAAGAATAAGGGAATGATAATCACTGAAAGAGTCATTGGCGGATACATGTACCTGAGATGTTTAATAGGGCCATCTGAACTTCCATTATTTTTTTATGACCATCCTGATACCGTTCACGATTGCATGAAAGCATGGTTTGAACTGGCAGATAAGATTATTGCCATGCATCAAAAATACATTGAGATTGATGAACTGTTTTTTGGTGAGGATATCTGCTATAATCATGGTCCTTTGATTTCACCAAAGATGATAAAAGAGTTCATTTTTCCTTATTACCAGCAATTGATCACCAATATAAAAAAGAGGCAATCTCCTGAAAAGCATCTTTATTTTCATATTGATACTGACGGCTATGCAATACCTGTAATACCTCTTTATAAAGAGCTGGGGATGAATATTATGAGTCCTTTTGAGGTTGCCTCTGGATGCGATGTTGTCAGAGATGGCAAAACTTTCCCTGACATTGCGATGTTTGGTGGAATTGATAAGAGAGTCCTTGCAAAAACAAAGGATGATATTGACAGGCACCTTGATTACATTTTGCCAGAAATGTATAAACGGGGTGGTTATATTCCAACATGCGATCATGGAGTTCCAGAGGAAGTTTCCTTTGAAAACTATATGCATTATAGAAGAAGGGTTCTTGAATATAACAGATAGGGGAAAAATGGAGAAAAATTTTGTAATTAAATTTTTTGCGCCTGTGATGGATGCAAGCATAAATTCTCTTTTGAACACGATTGATCAAAAAATGCGCCAGGGAATAATGAAATTTACAATTCTGATTTCATCTCCGGGTGGGTCAGTGTTTCATGGGTTGAGTGCATATAACTACCTTAAGGGAATTCCAGCAGAAATCACAACCCATAATTTTGGCAGCGTAGATTCCATTGGAGTTGTTCTTTATTGTGCTGGCAGTAAGAGACTTTCTGTTCCCCAGGCAAGATTTCTACTTCACGGTGTCAGTATGGCTTTCAGACAGAATGAAAATCTTGAGGAAAAACAACTGGAAGAACGTCTTAAAGGGCTTCGTATGGATATTGAAAATATTGCCAGAGTAATAGCTGTAAATACAAATAGAACCACAGAAGAAATTATTTCAGCAATGCTTGAAAGAACCGCCTTAAATTCTGAACAGGCTATGCAATGGGGATTGGTTCATCAGATTACATCATCATTATACTCATCTGGTTCTGAGGTGTTTTCAATTCACTTTCAGCAACAGGGTCAGTCCTGAATATTGATTTCTCCGTACCACATTTCATCATTTTTATCAGCGATATGGCCATAAATATGAATGATATCTGAGGGAGCTGTTCCATTTCGAATGCCTGCTGTGTGGAAAGATGTAAAAGGTTTTTCAAATCTAACAGATTGTTTTGACTTAATATCTCCGGTTGAGTCAAGTTCAACAAGCCAGTTTTCAGCAGTTGTTTCTTTTGTCGCCGTTGTCCCGGAAACAGAGGCAAAAATGTAAATTTTCCCTGTTTGTGTAAGATGAAATCTCCCCCAGCAGAAATTAATATTTTTAATGCCTGATGGCAATAATTCACCTTCTGGAAAGAAAAAAATATTTTTCAAATCAAGAATTTTCTGATTTTTTAATCTTGCGTATCTCAAAGAATAGTTCAGTGGTTCATCAGCAAAAAATCGTGCTCTCAATCTTTCATCACAACTTTTTTCCATCCAGAGCAGATGTATGATTCCTTCGTCATCAACAAGCAGATCGCAGTTTCTTGCATTGCCCGCTGTTTTTTCTCTGTTTGAAATCTCAACCCAGTATCTGAAAGGTTCAACTGTTATATCTGGAGTATAAGAGAAAAATACCCTTCTGAAATCATAATCCCATTCTCTTCCTGTTAACTGTTTTTTGTACTTTCTCCATTCTGGATTTGGTTCCATAATATCACTTGTTCCAAAGATATAAACCGCTTTTTCCTTCAGTTGAACATTGCTGTAGCAGATTCTTATTCTCTGTGGTTTTAAATAATCATACCCCCATGGCCAATACAATTTCCCGGTCCTTATGCATCTACCATTTTTATCAAAAAGATTCCAGTATGCTCTATCATAGTCTTTGTTGTGAAAAAGAATCAGTTCATCTGTTTTTCTATCAGCGGCAAAATTTCTGTAAGAATGCTCGACCATTACGACAGGCTCACATGGTCTGAACAAAATTTTCCCTGTGAGTGCATATTCAGGGGGTGAAAATTCACATATCCGTGGAAAAGTTACACCCTGACTCGCCTCCTGTTCCAGCATAAATGGATTCTCTGAGACAAGCAATCTTCCATCACTGAATATGCAGACAGGTGAAGGTTCTCTTGTTTTTTCAGTGTCCCTGTATAAAATTTTCCAGCCATTTTTGTGCTTTTCATACAGAATCCATCTTGCGCAGTTTAAAGGTGGAACATCTTCTATTGTTTCATATCCACTGACAAAAATTCTATCATCTGCGACCGCTATACAGGATGAACCTAAACACCACAGTGGTCCCGCGCCATTTGGTTTTGTTTCAAAACTGTAAATTTTTTCCTGATGAATTTTCATCTATTTAATGTTTATGATTACCGGTCCGCTTGTGCCTGGAATCGTAATAAGTTTTTTGTTAATTTCTACTTTTACCTCTTCGGGATTTTTAAAATCAGTTCTCACAACAAGCAGTTTATCATTCAACCTTATTCCTGAAATAACAGTGTCGGTTTCTTCGGGAACATCCCAGAAAACTGGCTTGCCTTTAAGTATAAAATCATTGTATTTTAAACTTTCAACAAACACTTCCTGAACGACTTTTATTTCATCTGCCATTTCATTCAGAGGAGACCAGAGACAGAAAGCATCGTGGCCGCGCAATAAAAGATGCCAGAGCAATTCTTTGTATTTTCCCCTGCTTAATGGTGTAAAATCGGCAGATAGTTTTTCTGGTTTTAAGACAGTCTGCCAGTGAACAAAGGTAATAAGTGGTATGTGTGCAGGTGTTGTTTTTCCCGCTGATGTTATTTCTTTCATCAATGGATAAAACCATCTGTATTCTTTTTCATCAAAGTTATAATCTGAAAAGAATCTGTACCAGGTGTAGATTACAGGCATCGCCATTGTGTAACCGCTGTATTTAAATTCATCAAACCATTTTCTGTGCAGCGCATGATGCTTTTTCTGATATATTGCACCCCTGGTTTCCCTCTCAAAATAGTCCCACCAGTATCTATAGCCGTCATGCGGATTTACAGCATAGTTACCGATGAGACAATCAGGATAAAATTTTTGTACGGTTTTAACAAAAACCTCATTCTGTAATTCTGCTCTTTTTTTTCTAACAACCTTTTGAAATTCGGTAAAGTCTTCTATGTTTTTTATATTTTCTCTGCAAACTTTGCATTTCTTTGAATTTTCCCAGGCATCGTTCCATTCCATTGGTCCATCAACTTCCCAGTCAACCGCCCAAAAGTTTATTTTTATTCCTTCTTTCATGTAAGCCTGGAGGAATTTCTCTATTCTTTCTTTTATAACCGTATACCTGGATTCTATTCTGAAGGGGCAACCAATTTTAATTCCCTTTGAAAAGGATGTATCAAAAAAAGCATTTCCTCCCTCATCAAGATGTGCGGTTTGCTGGCTTCCATCAAAAAACATATGAACAATTGATGTTGCGTCAACAAAAACCGGTAGATTAAGTTGTTTTCTTATTCTGTCTATTTTCAGTGCTTCCTGAATACCTTTTTCTACCCCTTCTCTCGGTATCCTCCATCCCGTGAGAAGCACAATTTTTCTTTCATTTATCTGGTATAAATATTCTTTTAATTTTTCTTCAGATAAACCTGCAGGTATCCGTGCCCAGACAAAAACAGGCAATCTTTTTCCAGTTTCCTGCTTAACAGGTACAGTATTTTTTATGATAATGTCACAAACATTTTCTTCAGCCATCGCAGTAATTTGCATGAGAAATAGAAAAAGAAGTATCTGTTTCACTGTATCCCCTTTGAAATTTTATCATGTTGATCATTCCTTAAATTGATTTTCGTTATATAATACATTGTAAGGAATTGCTTTTCAAGGAGTAAAAAATGGTCAGGGTCAATAATATAATCATTGAGTGTATCAGAGGTGACATAACGGCCCAACCGGACATTGATGTTATTGTGAATGCTGCAAATAAACAGCTTGCGCCAGGTGGGGGAGTCGCCGGCGCAATACACAGAAAAGCAGGACCTCTGCTCTATCAGGAATGCAAAGGGCTTGCGCCGATTGAAACCGGTCAGGCGGTTATTACAAAGGGTTATAATCTGCCGAATCCCCATGTAATCCATACTGTTGGTCCTGTTTATTCTGAAGAAAAAAATCCAGCAGAAAAACTTGCATTATGTTTTGAAAACTGTCTGAGGCTTGCTGATAAAAACAGGCTAACATCAATTGCTTTTCCCGCTATATCCACGGGTATTTTCGGATATCCTGTTGAAGAGGCAGCTGAGGTATCAATAAAAGCAGTATTGAGAACAGTTCCCTCTCTTTCTTCAATAAAAATGATAAGATTTGTGCTTTTTGATCAGGACAGTTTTGAAATTTTTGAACAAAAAATGAAGGAAATGTATGAAAGAGAAAGTTATACTTGATACAGACATCGGATCCGATATTGATGATGCGATATGTCTTGCATATCTTCTTTCCAACCCGGCCTGTGAACTGATCGGCATCACCACAGTAAGTGGCGAACCAGAGAAAAGGGCGACCATTGCAACTTATCTCTGTGAAAAAGCAGGGAAAAATATTCCTGTTTATCCTGGGGTCAGTGAACCTTTAATCGGTCAGCAAAAGCAAAAAATTGCACAGCAATACAGATTTCTTGAAAAGATATCCTTTACCAGGTCTTATGAAAAAGACTGGTTCAATTTTTTATACAGCCAGATAAGAAAGAACCCGGGCGAAATAAACCTTATAACAATCGGTCCTCTCACAAACATTGGAATTCTTTTCAGGATGGACCCTGAATTGCCTTTATTGCTGAAATCAATGTATGTGATGGGCGGGATGTTTTTTGATAATAATAAAAAAGCAGAATGGAATATATCATGTGATCCTTTTGCAGCACATTCTGTTTTAACATCAGCAGTGCCTGAAATATATATATGCGGACTTGATGTAACTGCAAGGGTAAAGATGGATAAAGAAGATGTTTTTGAAAAATTTGCGGCACATCCACTTCTGAAAGAGGTCTTGAACTTTGCTGAAATATGGTTTGAAGAAAAAGAAATCATAACATTTCATGATCCGCTTGCTGCCGCAACTCTTTTTGAAAAAGAAATCTGTAAATTCAAAAAAGGGAAAATTTTTGTTGACCAGATAGGTCAAACCGGATTTATTGAAGATGAAAATAGCAATGTCAGTGTTGCTGTAGATGTGAATGCAGACCTATTCTTCTCGCATCTTTTCAAAATTACTCGATGATGAGGAAGTGTTTTTACAGGGATATTCCAATTTTTTTTGCAGCAGACCTTATATAATCCGCGGCAAGCTTATATTCCCTTTCATCGGTTAAATGTTCAATCATCAAAGGTATATCTCTATCAACCTTATTTATCTCGCTCAAAAATGTTTCGTAGCTCAAATTTCCAAGTCCCGGCCTTGTTTCATCTAAATGGACAGTCAGGTTTTCACGCAGAATCACATCTTTCGCATGGCATGATTTTATCAAGGGTCCGAGTCTTTTAATAAAATCCTTTATTAATTCTCTGTTTGAGAAATATCTTTTTGGACTGCAGATGAGATTTACAGGATCAAAGTGAACGGCAAATTGCTTTCTGTCTATGGCTTCAATTAACTCAAGATAACTATCCGCTGAATCAGGATATATCCATGGCATGGTTTCCAGGGTATAAAACGTGTGCTGTGGTTTTATTTCATCTATGATTTTTCTAACCGTGTACACGATCATCTCAAATGTTTCCTTTGTGAAATTCTTTTCATCAGGTCCATCCCATTTTTTACCCCTGGAACCTGAAATATTCACACAGCAGCTGGCTCCAATTTTATCAGCGAGATAAAGCGCTTTCCAGCATTTTTCAATTGCCCGTTTTCTTTCTTCTTCATCCTGACTGATTGGATTACTCCATGCTCCAACTTCTGCAATAACAATATCTGCTTTTTTCGCTGCAACCTTGAATTCATAAATTGTTTCTTCGGTTGTTTCTGGGGTTACCGGGCAGTAAGCTGCGGTATAGCCGAGTGAATTTATAATGGAAATCCACTTTTCAGGATTATCATATTTTTCAAATATAGGACCTCCAAGTCTCATTACCTTTCCTTTTTATTTTATCCGACTGTATCTGAGGAGGATACTACCTGGCAGATCAGCAATTCTCACCCTTAATTCTACCAGGTTTTTCCCATCCATAATCTGTCCGGATTTCTCATTGAAACCGGGACTTAAACTAACCATGTACTTTCCCTTTGTTTTGATATCCTTTAATCCTGCTTCAATTTCCGGAAATGGGCTTTTATGTCTCCTGAAAAAGAGCGCAATTCCTTCTTCAAGATCATTTCTGTGGAACTGATATGCGCACCAGTCGTGGTCAGAAATTGTAAGCGGCAGAAGGAGATGAAAATCCCCGGTGAAAAACTTTCTGATGCTTTTCCATTCCTTAATTGCTTTTTTTGCAAGTTTGATGGGAAAATCACTATCCAGTAAGGTCTTTCCTTTTGAAAGAACATCCTTCCAGATTTTGATTTTTCTTTCATCGCCACAACAAAGATACCTGTCCTCAATGTTGAAACCAAAAGTGAATCCACCGATCATAGCGCTTCTGAATCCATATGGTGTAAAATTCCATACTCCTCCGCCAAAGAGTGGAACCCATCTTGCAAGACCCGCCTTTATGCACTGGCTGCCTGTATAAATTCCCATGCCTGTATTCAATCCACCAATATCCATAAAATCACTCGGCCACAGTGGAATGGCACGACTTATTGTTTCCAGGTCAATTCTTCTTCCACCGCTTGCGCAATTATCTATTGCTGTGTCTGGATGTTGTTGCCTCAGTTCATCCCAGAGCTTATAAAGTCCTTCAATATATCTTATTTCCGTGATACCCTGACGGTCATTCGTGTCTGCAGCACGCCAGTAGGAAAGGGGATCCATGTTGAAATCCTGTCTGTATATGTCAATACCAATTTCGCAGATATGGTTTGAAACGACACTTTTAATATAATTCAGAGCTTCAGGCATACCGAGATTAAAGAGAAAATTATCGGGACTGTTGCCCGTCAGGAGAAATTCTGGATGTTCTCTGTGAATGATGGAGTTTTTTCTGACCCTTTCGGGTTCAAACCAGAGAACAAATTTCATTCCAGCTTTGTGAGCAGCATCTGCAATCGGTTTTAATCCATGCGGAAATTTCTCCTTGTTGACAGTCCATGATCCCACCTCTTCCCACCACGCTTTTTTTCCACCATACCAGCATGCATCAATCCAATAAGTGTCAAGTCCAATTGAGGCTGCTTTTGGAAGAGCGGTCATTTCCAGGTTTGCATTTGCTCTATCAGTAAGATAAAAGTACCACTGCAGGCAATACGCGGCCGGCGGCATTACAGGGTTTCCTTTAATTCTCGGAATATAATGTTCAAACAGTAGATGTCTTAGCAGGTTATTTCCTTTTTCAAAATCATATCCTTCCCATTCAATAGAAAGAATACGGGGTGTTCTGATTTTTTCACCCGGATAAAGAAAAAAACGGGTTTTTTCCATTCCGGCTTTGATGTTTAATTGGTTTTCATCTCGATTTAACTCTGCCATCCATTGACCTGACCAGCCTATCCCAATAATGATCCCGCAATCAGATCCCTGAATGTTCATGAATGGGAGTATTCCATTTGATGATCTTCCTCCTTCAGGTGCAAGCATCACCTTAGAAGAAGGAAACAGTTCAGTTGTTAAGGGTAGAAAATCATCCATCATACATTGACTGCCTTTTGCATAATGCAGTATAACTCGTTCATCTCTTGAGACTGAAAATGTGAAATCGAGAGCCATTATATCCTCAATGATTGGAGTTTTGTGTTTGCCGCAATTTTCCAGTTCCATAACCCAATCCAATGCTGCAGGAAAATCTTTGAATCTGCGCAATATGATGGTTATCTTCAAGCCGCTTTCGGGATCAAAAAAAATCTCTGTGGTAATTGAGCCTTCTTCAGTTTTTCTTTCTACCACTTTCTTATTCCACATACGCAGGAATTTTTTTGATGGTTTCCCATCATAGAAAAAGGAAATAGCTGGTAGACTTTTTTCGCCTGAAATTTTCATTCAAAGGTCCTTTGTTTGAATAAATTTTAACGGGTTAGTCCCAAAAATAATGTACATTTTTTTCTTCGTACGTCAAATTCCAGATTGAAACAGTCTCCGCATCATGTACAACATTCTTTTTTATTTTCTTGTGATTTCCGGATAACACATATGCAGGGAAAAATTATGTTCGGGGTTTGACAGGTTCTGATTTCTGAATCAAAATACGAAAGTCAGCGATTTCTTTTGCTGGAGAGAAAAATGGTCCATATGAGGCAAATGATAAACGAAGGTTTTATTAAAGTTGGATTTCCAAAGAATATCAGCAGTATATATGGTGCAAAAATTTCTTATTCGCTTGATGGGAATAAATGGCATCCGTGCGCGATATTTCCATTTATTGATGACGATAGATTTCTTCGTTGTACTTTCTGGGAGTGGAATGAGGCTGTAAGATTCGGTAATATCAAGTTCAACGGCAAAGCCCATCCGATCTACTGGAATCTTTATCTGAACAACCTTCATCAATGTTCGCAGGATGTACTGATTAACGCTGAAATAATTACGGAAAGAGGGATTGCAGGTCATCGTGCTACTTTAAGAATCAGGCCTGTCAATGCGGTGTATATCTCTGACTGGGAAAACAGGATCCAGAAAGGATGGAAGGTTGAGAATGGCTGTTTTGCTTTTGCCGGAGGAAAAGAAGTTCAGCCATTTGTTATAAAACCGAATCTTTCTGGAAAATACAGGGTATATTTTGGACTTCTGTATGGCATTATTAATATGAGAGTTTCTTCAGGCGATGAAAAAATTAGATATCCTTTTATCGCTGAAAGAAACAGACCCGAATTTCAGAATAAATGTCATAAAGAAATCTTCTGGAAAACCATCGAACTGGATAATTCCAGTACCATTGAAATATCCCCTACTCCATTAACAATAAGGCATCCTGACATGTATCCCTTTGGGGCAATACATTATTTAAAACTTGTTCCGGTTGAAACTGATGAACCAGCTTTCCGTATGAACTTAAAGTGGAAGGACAAAATTCTTGCGTGTTATTTTGAACCATATTCCTGGGCATTCTGCTATAACCTCAATAAAAAAAGTGAAGTTTACGAAGCAATAAAACTTTTCGTAGAAATGGGCGCAAACCAGATACATACGCAGGCTATCCGTTTTGGTTCAAAAACCCTTCACCACAGCAGAATTGTCGAAAGACACAGCTGTGGTGCAATGAGAGGTGATGATGGAACATTCAGTCCCGGGCCGGCTTCTATGGTCAGGTCTCTCGATGTTCTCAGAGAATCAATTAATGCCTGCAGAAGTTTTGGTATAATTCACTATGCAAATGCAGGACTCACGAATTGCTACCCTGGAACCGATTTTGAAGAAAAAATCAGTCGGGAGCATCCGGAATGGAGAACAGGGAATATTTTGAGGTATAACATACCTGAGACGAGAAGATATGCAGCTGCGATCATAAAGGAATTCATTGAATGGGGTACAGATGGTATATCAATTGATTGCATGAGATATCCCTATTATCACACGGAAGAAGATCTGCTTCTGCTTTTTTATGAAATTCATGAAGCTATTCGCAAAACATCAGGAAAAAAGAAAATTCCACTTACCGCAAGGATCCCCGCAGGGGATCCTCTTTATTACCGGGTTTTCGAAAATCTTGCGAAAAAAGGCATTGTACAATGCGTTGTGCCTTCAAACTTATTATCACGTGAACCACATGTTTCGTTAAGACCATATATCAGATTCAAGGATTTTGGTTGTAAGGTTTTTGGCATAATTGACGGATGGCTCACTCATATGGGCTCATATTTCAATTTTCAGTTATCCCTTTACAGGTATCCATCCGATATTAAAGACGATATCGGTAGATTCTTCAAAGAAGGGGCAGATGGAATCTTCGTCTATCAGGCAGATCTTTATTGCGCGGATCCTTTCACAAGAAATATCCCTGACTGGAACAGATGGCAGCGATCATAAAAATTGGAACATCAGGTTTTTCCTTTTCTGATTGGAAAGGAATAATCTATCCTGAAAGTATTTCACAATCCAGAATGCTAGAGTATTATGCGAAATACACTGGTTTTAATGCGGTTGAAATAAACTCCATATACTATAAAATACCTGCGGCAAAAGTTTTTGAATCTATGGGGAAAAGAACTCCCGAAGATTTTACTTTTACTGTGAAAGCTTTCAGGGGAATGACGCACGATCCTTTTGACAACCGACTGGAAACGAAACCTGACCAACAGCAGATAAACAAAGATTTTTTTAAGTTTAAAGAATCCCTGATGCCTCTTAAGGATATGAAAAAACTTGGAGCAGTGCTTCTGCAATTTCCAATTTTTTTCTATCCTTGCCAGCATTCTTTTGATTTTATACTTAAAGCAAAGGAAATGCTTGAAGATTTTCCAGTAGTTTGTGAATTCAGGAATATCGCCTGGGCAGATGAAAAATACTACGAGTTTTTAAGAAAAAATCATATTGCTTTCTGCGGGGTTGATGAACCCAGGTTGCCGCGTCTTATGCCACTTGATGATGTGGTTACTTCGGAAATTGCTTATTTTCGATGTCATGGAAGGAATCCAAACTGGTTTAATTCGCCGGCTGCGGAAAGGTATAACTACAATTATTCTGATCAGGAATTGATGGAAATTGAAGCCGTTGTACGTTCGATGATTCAGAAAGCAGAAATCAGTTTTATTTTCTTCAATAACTGCCATGCAGGGCACGCGGCAAAGAACGCAATGAAATTTGCACAGATGCTTGGAGTAAAAATTGAAAGAAATAAGGAACTTTTTTAACCAAATGCCACATCAAGTATCATCATAACAAGGAAACCAGCAATAACTCCTGCTGTGGAAATATCAGTATTACCATTTTTCTGGGATTCAGGTATTATCTCTTCTATAACGACAAATATCATTGCGCCAGCGAATGTGAAGGCTCCCGCTGGAACTGGTCCTGGCAAGGCGAGTATCAGGTGAAGACAAAGCTTTTGCCTGACCGCTGGCAACTTTCTCTCTCTTTTCCTCTAAAGACTATTGGTGCCAAAGAGGGAAATTGGTGTTTTTCTGTTGTCAGGAATAGGCATGTGAATGGCTGGGAGTCCACCGGTCTGCCGGATGGGGGACTCTATTTCCACACAAGTAGGTACATAGAAGTAAAACCAGTTAATCCCCACAGTTTAAAGTAACCAACTGGTTATTTCAACGACATTCCTTTCCACCCTCAAACCTCTTAGTCAATTCTCTGGCAACACGGACCGAGCTTCTGCAAAGGTCTTTGCTTGCATTCCAAGCGAAACACGCAGATACCAGCCTCTTTGTCTGGATTGTTGGCCGGCAGCCCAGTGATGATCAACCGGTCCTTTTCCTGGGTAAAACTTACCGGCTTGCCTGTGGTTAAACAAAAGATGCGGTTCACCTTGGTCTGAAAACCGCCAATAACCAGGGATTGCCCCACCCAGCGGCTGCACCAGAAGTAAGCATTTTTGCCTTTCAGGGTCCAGTTACCCGCTGGCATCCATTCCAGTCTTCCCTCAATTCTTTCTACCTGGCCATAAACAGCCTCTCCATGTTTTTCCAGCCAGCAGCCAATGACCCGAAGTCGATCAATGGCTTCTTGAGGGAAAGAACCGTCAGGCGCTGGTCCCACATTAAGGAGGAAATTACCTGAACCAGCAGTAGCAGTGCGCAACATTTCCAGGACCTGTCGAGGAGATTTCCAGTCAATGGCCGAGGGCATGTATCCCCAGGAATCGTTAAAGGTCATGCAGGCTTCCCATTCTCTGCCTTTTTCCTCTGGGGTGACATGTCCTTCTGGGGTGCCAAAGTCTTCTGGAAGAAGAGAACGGTTGTTGATAATAATGTGAGGCTGAAGGCTCCGCACCATCTTGTTCATTTTCTTGCTTTCCCAAAGTTCCGGGGTGCGCAACGGAGCTGGCCCGTCGTACCACAAAATATCAATCCGGCCATAATTGGAACAAAGTTCCCGGACACAGTTATGGGTGAACTGGATAAAGCGCTGCCTGGCTTTTTCATCGTAAAGGCACCTAACGCCGTCAGGATGGTGCCAGTCCATCAGCGAGTAGTAAAAACCGATCTTCAAACCGAATTCGCGACAGGCTTCAACACATTCTTTGACCAGGTCCCTCCCCGGTCCTCTTTTTACCGCATTGTAATCTGTCTGGTTTGTATTCCAGAGGCAAAAACCTTCATGGTGTTTAGTGGTCATTACCATGTATTTCATGCCTGCTTCTCTGGCCATTTTTGCCCAGAAGCGCGCTGCTCTGGGTTTCGGTTTCCATCTGTCAGCCAGTTTTTCATATTCTGGTAGAGGGATCCGCTCGCGATTCATGACCCATTCGTGCCGGCCAAGTTGCGAGTATAGTCCCCAGTGAATGAACATGCCGAACCTGGCCTGTTTCCACCATCTCATCCTTTTCTCCCTTTCTTCTTGCCTTGTTTTCTTCACCATAATTCCCCCCATTTGGTTCTACCTTAGTTTAACATCATACATGGCCAGAATGTTTTCCAGCGGGATGTCCCTGATTAGTTCCTGACTGCCGCAGAGGATATAGCCACCTTTTTCCCAAGTAAGATTAACAAAAGAGCGGACCTCATTGCGGACCTGCTCGCGAGTACCGAAGGGTAGAGTGGTCTGAGTGCTGACTCCTCCGTGAAAACACAGTTTCTCTCCGAAGTCTGTGAGAAGAGAAGGAAGTGTCATGCCGGCAGCAGAAGTCTGAACCGGGTCAAGAATATCCAGCCCATCTTCTATCAACCAGGGAATAATGCTTCTGACTGAACCGCATGAATGGAACATTACTTTGCAACCAAAGTCATGGGCTAGGTCAAAGAAACGTTTAAGAGGCTGCCGAAAAAAACGCAGCCAGTGTTCTGGAGAAATTACCAGACCTCGCTGGGTGCCAAAGTCATTCCCGAAATAAGCGATGTCTAACATTCCTTGACAGGCATCAAGGAATTTTTCGGTGGCCTTTAGTTCATAGTCCACAATGTGTTCAACAATTCTTGTTACCACTCCCGGTTTGGTATGCATCCAGAGAAAGAGGTTCTCCTGGCCGACCAGCCAGCCTGTTTCGTGGAAGAAAGGTGACCAGGGAGCGCCATAGGTAGCATAATAAGGATGATACTTATGGCATTCCTGTTGGCTAGCAGCATAATCAAGGTTTTCTGCGTTGGGCCAGGGATGATTTTCTACCTCATCTTCTGTAGTGTTTTCATCAAAAGGATAGATAATTGAAGGCTTGCCATCAATGTTTTCTTTCTGGTACCGGACACCCCACATATTGGTGTAGTAACCGTCGCTGTCAGGACCTGTTTCCGGTAGAGTATAGGGGGCTGAGATTCTTCTTAAATCAATTGCCAGTGATTGCAGCAATTCTTCGCTGTCTTTCAGTCCCAGAAGGTGCTTTAGACTTTCAGTAACCTCCGCCTGAGCCTGGAAGTTGGCCGGAATCCTGTCAGTTTTTCTGTGATTGATGGCCTGAAGAACTCGCTCTCTTGGGTTCATATAAGGAAGATAGGGTTATGTTTGTTTTTAGCCACTAAATTTTTAACTTTAAAATCTGTTAACATATAATTTTTAAGTTGTCAAGTTCTTTACTAATCTTAGCAAATTATTCA
>CAZHJN010000046.1:0-14473 GCA_964532995.1 uncultured bacterium | reverse complement strand
TTACCTCATATTTCCCCCTTTCGTAAAGGGGGATTGAGGGGGATTTAAGGAAGGAGATATTGGAGTGAAATGAGGAAGATATAAAATCTCCCCCAGCCCCTCTTTGCTAAAGAGGGGAGTAAAACAATCTTCCCCCTTTGAAAAAGGGGGACCAAGGGGGATTTATGGCTGGGGGACTAGGATTTGAACCTAGACACTCAGATCCAGAGTCTGATGTCCTACCGTTAGACGATCCCCCAGTTTAATAAAAATTTTAACACGGAAGGAAATTCTTAGCAATGGAATGCTTGATTTATAATTGCTGTTTGCTCGTATAAGGAAAAGCGGTTGAATAAATTATTTTACGCATTATAACTATCTGTTTCGCAACTTAACCTTGAAATCATTTCTGCCAGCTCTTACCACCTCAACGTGTCCTTCTCTTGCCAGCCATCCAAGACTCATAAGGGCAAGGTCCTTGGGTTTATCTATGGCTTTCACCATTTTTAAAAATGATACCTCTCCATGTTTATCAAGGTAATTCCAAATATCGCCTGCTGTAAACCCAATATCTATAATCACATTGCCTCCCTGTTATCTGTTGTTTCCCTGTTTAAATTATACCCTGATTCTTCTCGTTTGTGAAGACTTCCACACAGAGGGCATCTTGATATGTCATAACCGGAACTGTCAATATAATTATGGAAACACAAAGGACATGTCCACAGATATGTTTCTTTTTTCACAGGAAAAACTGTTTTTTTCTTCGCCTCCTTATAAATCCACAAAAAAAGAATCAGAAGGCTTATAAACAGGTATGTTGTGATTGCCAGAGTAAGTTCTATTTTTATCATTTCAGTCTGAATTTAAATGTTACAATTGCCCAGACATCCACATCTTTTTCAATTTTTGCAAAACGCCATTTTTTCAAAGCCTCTTCGGCAAGGAGGTCAAGTTTTCTATATCCACTTGTTTCAATAACATCTGTTGATGAAACAAAACCGTTTTTGTTTACCCATATTTTAATACTCACATTTGATTCAATGCTTTGTTGCTCTGCCCAAACAGGGTATTCCGGAAGCACCTTTGATATGATGGGTCTTGTTCCACCAGGTCCTGATATTTCAAAAGTGTCTTCGGAAATCGTTCCTTCCATTTTAGATTCGCTTTCTGAGATGTTTATAATTGGCTGTAATCCCGGGATTATTATTTTTGTCACGGGTAGCTCCCAGCTGATATTTTCATTTTTTTCAACAGTTAATAGGGGTGTTTTCTGGACACCGATGGAAATATCCCTTTCCAGTCTTCCTGTTTCTCTGACATAAATTTCTATTTTTTGCTCTTTTATTGTTCTGGTTGCGGGTAATTGTGGAGTAATTTTTGTTACATTTGTGGCTGGCATCTGCGATTTTGCCTCCTGATACAAATATACCAGATGATACCTGGGTTTTGTAATTTTTGCAGGAAGAACAAGACTGAAAACCGGAAGCATCAGAATATGGCTGAATATACAGAGGACGAATATCTTTAAAAGATTTTTATTATCAGATCTTATCATTGTTCAGAAACAGGCATCGTTGCAATTGCAATTTTTGATATACCGGCTGCTCTGGCAATATCCATTACATTGACGACTTTTCCGTGAGGTGTCCTGACATCACCTTTGATTACAATAATCGCATCTTTTCTTGTTTCATTGAATTTTCTGAGAAAACTCTCCAGCTGTTGCAATGAAACCTGTTTTTCTTCAAGAAATAATATGCCTTCTGCAGAGATACTGATGAAAATTTCATTTTTCTCAATGTTATCTGTTGAAACAGCAGTGGGCAGATTTATTTTGATTCCAGGTTGCATTATAAAACTGGATGTTAGCATAAAATATATCAGCTGAAGAAGAACCACATCGATCAGAGGTGCCATGTTTATCTGTCCCTTGAAAATTTCATGCTTTCTTGCAAATCTCATTTTATTTCCTCTTCCTCAGTTCTAAGAAAAAAAAGAATATCCATCATTCTTGATGTTGCTCGCTCCATGTCGTTGATCAAACCATTTACTCTGGACACAATGTAGTTGTAGCCGAGATACGCAGGAATACTTACAACAAGACCTGCAACGGTTGTAATCAGAGCTTCCCATATGCCGCGAGCAAGATCTGCTGGATTAACAAGACCCGATTTTGCCTCAATTACCATAAAGGCTTTTATGAGTCCGGTTACAGTACCCAGTAATCCAAGAAGGGGTGCAACTGTTGCAATTGTTGCAAGGACCCCAAGATATTTTTCAAGATAAGGTATGATTTGATTTGCCTCATCCTGAATATTTTCTCTTATTACATCAGGCGGTTTATCTGATTTTATCAAAGCTTTATAGACCAGAGATGAAACAGGACCGGGCGTGGATTCACAAATTTCAATGGCTTCTCTTATTTTTCTTTTTTTAATTTTTCCTTCAACTCTGTTTATAAATTTTTCAGCATCAATTTCTGATTTTTTCAGAGCTATAAGTCTTTCAATGATTACAGCCAGAGTGAGTGCGGCACAGATAATAATGGGAATCATCAACCAGCCCCCACGAACAGTAAGTTGCCATAAACTCATAATTCCTCCGATTTATATTATTAATTTACCATCTCGTCTGGAAACCCGCAATGAAGTCAAAGGGTCTTCCTCTGTATCCAGGAGCTATTTGGTAATTTTTGCCAAGGATATTGTTAAATATGAAAAACAGATTCAAATCAGGTTTTGTTTGATACGAAATTATTGCTGATAGCAGATTATATCCCTTTATCTTCAAACCGTCAAAATTCTGCCTTCCAGTGTGAGATAACTGCAGTTGGTTTTTTAATTTTCCGGTTTCAAAACATGCCCTGATGTAACAGGTGTTTTCAGGATATCCTGATTTTTTTTCTTCCCAATGAAAACAGGTATAATTTGATTCAACATCGAATTTTTCAAAATTTTTTCTCAGAGTAATACTCAATGCACCTGTAAAATTGTTTTTCAGAATAGAGGGTTCATAGATTTTATCGCTGTCTTTGTCTTTCCAGTGATAACCTGTTTTTTCATATGAGAGTTGACCTTTAATTGAGAAATCCAGGTATTCAGTTTTTCCGGAGATTTCAGTGGAAATAGAATAAATTTCTTCAGGCGTAAGAAATTCATTTTTCATATCAAGATATGGTTGTTCTCCAGCCTGCTTCCATAGCTGTGGAAAAGAAAACCTGCTTGAAAAACAACCTTCCAGCTTTATTCCATTTTTTTCAGTAAGGAAAGCTGCTGATGGCAACACCCTGATTTCATTTCCAATGTTTTTTACCGAGAGTGTCGCCTGCCAGTTTTCTGTGTGATATCCTCCGTATATGGAGATAATTCTATTTTCCTCTTCTGAAAATTTGTCAAAACCTGCTTCTGTGCCGAATGTGATGTTTTGATTATGTTTTTCAAAGATAATAAAAAAGTTTGTTTCCTCAAGTTTTCCAAGCGAATTTTTAATTCCACCAATGCTGAAACTATAGTTCTGACCTCTGAAGAGCAGTTTCGTATCAGTCATTACCGTGTGTTTTTTCTTTTCGGTCAATATGCTGTCTATTTGAGGTAGTTCTTTTATGCAGTTCCATAAATCAAAATTGAATTCCATATTTTCTTTGAAAGATTTTTGTATATGAGCTTCAATGATTTTTTTAGAATCCTGATTTCTGAAAGAATTATCGTGTAATGCAGAGAAATTAAAGTACAATCCAGGATATTTCAATGAAATAGCAGAGGATACATAACCAAATTTTCCCGCACATAATGTTAGTTCCTTAAGATTTTTATTTGAATCCGCTTCAAGCTCTGTGCTTTGTTTCAGGGGTTCTTTCTTTTTGAGATATTGAGCAGGAATGTCCGGTGGTTCAGGAAAATTTATCTGAAACTCGTGTGGATAAACCAGAATAGGTGTTTTGTATGTACTTCTGTCCTGACCGGTGATTACTGTTTCAGGAATTTCGATATTCTGCCCTGATACCTGGCTCACCATAGAAATAGCCAGAATAAAAACCGCATAAAGATATTTCATCTGCTTTTATATTTTGCTAATGCTTCTTTCGCTTTTTGCGTCCACACCGTGTTAGGAAAACCTGCGAGAAGCTTTATGTAATATGTCTGTGCTTCTTTCAATCTTGATTTTGCAAGATTGATTTCAATCAGAAGGTAAAGAGCTTCAGCGGCAAAAACACTTTTTCTATCAATATTCTTTAATATCTGTTCACTTTCATCAAGTTTTCCTGTAAGGTACATAATTTTTGCATCCAGAAAAAGTACTTCAGGATTTTTCTTAAATTCCACCTTATTAAGAAAATTACTGGCAAACTCTATTCCTTCTGTGTTTAAAACTTCATTGAGGAAAATTATTCCTTCGGTTAGAACAAAGTTATCCTCCGGATATGTTTCCCAGATTCTGATAAAAGTCTTTTTCATCTTTTCCCTGTCGTTTTTTTCTTTATAATAACCATACATTGCTTTAAGCACCTGGATTGATAGAGGATAACCGGGATTTTGTTTAATCAAAAGTTCCCAGGTATTTATGGCTTCTTCTCTTCTGCTGCTGTTGAAGAAAGCAAGCCCGAGTGTGTAAAGAACGTCTTCATCATTTCGGTGTTTTAAATATTCAGAAAAGATTTCTATTGATTTTTCATAAAGTTTTTGATTGAAATAAAGATATCCTGATTGCAGTTTAGTATTCAGGATTGTTTCAGTATCCCTGGCAACCTCAAGAATTTTATTATACCAGGAAATTGCTTCATCTTTCCTGTTTTCCAGTTCAGAGATTTTACCGAGTTCCCAGAAAGAACGGACAAGAATTTCGTTTTTCTTTGTGGTTTTTATAATGCCGGCAAGTATTTTGCGTGCTTCTTTATAATGCATATTTCTTTTATATATAACTGCTTTCTGGAGGCTTGCCCATTCTGCCTGGGAAGAACCCGGGAAATTAGATATGACTTTGTTGTAATATCGTTCGCTTTCAACATAATTTTTCATGTTGAAAAAGCAATCGCCAATTTTCAAAAGAATTTCGACCTCAAGTTTCTGGTTCTTAAAGTGATCCAGGATCCCAAGAAATTTTTTTACGGACAATTCGAAGTCGTTCTCCTGGTAAAGTATTAAACCCTGAAAATACATTATTTCATATGAAATATCTGTTTTTGAAAAAATCTGTTCCATTGTATCAAGAATTTCTTTCGTTGATGCGGTATCTCCAGATGTAATTTTCTTCCCAATTTCATTGAGGAGCATATTTCCAAGGTTTTTTTCAATATCTGTTTCTCTGCCATAAACAGGTATTCCATCAATGTAAATCCTGTATGCTTCAAAAGGCATATTCAAAAACATTTTGAGTATTACCTTATATCTCCAGGCATCTCTGTTGTATTTTGAATCCGGGAAATTTTTTGTAAATTCTTCAAATTTCTTAAGTGACTCATCGTATTTTTTAAGTTTCAGCAGATTTATTCCATACAGGAAAAATGCATACTCATTTTTTGCTGCTTCTGATTTTTCAAAATATTTATCGAGAAAATCAAGGGATATTTCATACATACCTTCGTTGAAAGCAACAACCGCACATGTAAATGGATCATCCTGATTATCTGCGGTCTGAGCATATGAGGGACACAAAAGGAGGATTGAAAGTATTATGAAAACCAGACTTTTATGTTTCACTTATTTTAGGGAAAGGGGGGTGCAAGCGCACCCCCCGGGTGATGTTTGGCTTACAGTTTTACCACGTTTGTGGCCTGGAGCCCTTTCTTACCCTGAACTACTTCAAATTCAACGGTGGCGCCTTCTTCAAGCGTCTTATATCCATCGCCGACGATTGCCGTGTAATGGACAAAGACATCCTCACCGTTTTCTCGTTCAACAAAACCATATCCTTTGGCATTGTTGAACCACTTCACCTTCCCTTTCTCCTTCGCCATGCTTTCCTCCTTTTATCCACGCAAATTCTTTAGCCGGTGTTTCGGCTGTGCGAGGATTTTATTCTAAATCTGGAATTAATTTTTTGAACACGACTCAGACCTATTTTGTTGAACTTGAGGATTTGCCCTGAGGATGGAAATCTAAACTCATGGTACAGCCGGCCAATCCAGTCAAAAAAACTAAAATTACCAAAATCAAAATCTTTTTCATTTATACTCCACTGCAAAATATAATAACATCAAAAAAAAATATGTCAAGTCAATCTATCCTTTCAGTGCAATATACCTGTCTGGCTCTTTTTCAAACTTTGCCTTGCATCTCGGAGAACAAAAATAAAAAATCTTTCCATTATGTTCAACCGTATTTTTTGTTTGATTCTTCAACCACACGCGACATACGACATCCTTAAAAATTTTTTTCATATTCCTCTCCATCAGTTTTCAGATTATTTTACTTTTTTCTTTCAAATGGTCAAATTGAATAAGTTCTGAACGTGATTTCGTTTCTAAAATTTGTTCCACAAGTTTAATAATATTATGTATTTTTAATTGATGACTTCTCAGGTCCGGTTCTATCTGTGCTTTCCTGAGAATTAAAAGTGCCTGTTTTTTCTCAATCCTGAATGATCTACTCAACACATTTAAGATATTTTTTCTCCTCTGAGCAAAAAGTCCTGGTAGAACTGTCCAGAAAATTTCTTTATCTTTTATTTCTGTTTCAAATTTTGACTCCGGTGCTATTTTCATAACAACTGACCTGATTTCAGGTTCTGGATAAAAAACAGATCCCGGTACCCTGCAGCATATTGAACAACCTGTCAGCATAGAAAAAAGAACAGCCATGAGTCCAAAATTCTTGTCGCCGGTCTTCGCAACAATCCTTATTGCCACATCTTCCGGAATCATAACGATTGCCATATTCCAGTATTTTCTGAACTTCAGTAATCTGAAGAGAATTGGAGATGCCACATAATAAGGCAAGTTTCCAATTATTTTAATTTTTCCAGCAGAACAAAAAAAATCCTGATCAAGGTCAAGAAAATCTTTTTCTATAATTTTTATGCGGTTATTACATTCAAGCCTGTTTTTCAGTATGCCAGCAAGTTTATTATCCTTCTCGAAAGCATAAACAAAACCGGCTTTTTCAGCAATCGCTCCGGTTAATGCGCCAAGGCCTGCTCCTATCTCGACAACTGTGTCTTTTCCTGTTATTTCAGCGAAAGAAAGAATTTTATTCCTCATGTTTCTGTCTATGAGAAAATTCTGACCGAGTTCTTTTCTCGGGGAAATATTGTTTTCTTTTAAAACAGCCTGGAGCTGTTTCAATGTCAAAAACGTGTCCATCTTTTTCTTTTTGTAAGTTCAACCGCAGTTTTAATCGCCTGTTTCATGGATGAAGCATCTGCCTTATTTTTCCATGCGATATCAAATGCGGTTCCATGTCCTGGGCTGGTTCTTATCCATCCTGATGAGTTAACTGTGATGTTGACAAGTTTTTTAAAAAATAGTGTTTTAAGAACCGGCAGAGCCTGGTCATGATACATTGAAACAATGAGGTCATAACTATCATCTTTCAGCACATCCCTGAAAAGTGAATCAGACGGATAAGGTCCTGATGCGTGAAAACCCTGCTTGTTGAGTCTGACAATCACGGGTTCAATGATTGTTTTTTCTTCTGTGCCAAGTATTCCTGATTCTCCAGCGTGCGGGTTGAATCCACAAAAAGCTATCCGAACATTTTTTATTCTAAAGGACCTGGTTATGAATTCAGCAGTGGTTCTGGTACTCAGGAAAAGACTTTCTACGGTAAGATATTTCCATATTTTTTTTATCGGTATGTGCATTGTTGCAAGGAGAACACGCAATTTCCCGGCAGCCATAAGCATGTATGTTTTTTCTTTTGAAAAAGATGAAAGGGCTTCTGTATGTCCGCTGTACGATATTCCTGCCATGTTCCATGATTTTTTTGAAATAGGTGCGGTTATTATACAGTCGCCGAGATCTTTTTGAAGCATATCCCAGGCTTTTTCAAAATATTTAAAAGAAGCTTTGCCGGTCAGCTCATCATCTCTTCCTTCAGGGAATTTTCTGGTTCTTATTATCCCGGTATCAACAAAAAAAATTTTACCAGGATCTGCCTGAAACCTCCAGGGTAGAATTTGTTTTTCAATCTTCAGACACTCAATTATTTTGAAAATTACAGATTTATCACCAACAAGAACAGGAATAAATTCAAAGTCCTGTTCAATTAACTCACTTACCGCTTTGATTGATACTTCCGGGCCGATTCCTGCGGGATCCCCTGTTGATATTAACGCGCGTATCATTTATTTGTTAGGGAAGGGAAGTTTTCCGGCAACATTTGCATCAAAAATCTTTACCGGAATTTCCCTGGCAAGATTTCCTATGTATTCAGGATAGATTTTTATAAATCTTTCCTGTTTTATTTCCTGATAAGCTTTCTTAAACCTTTCCTCAGGAGAATTTTCCTGTTCCTCTGCCAGAACATAAACAATAATCTTTTCCTGAATTTTTTTGATTATTGGATTTCCTTTTCCTGCAATATAAAGATCAGAAAGCAAAGTACTGTCAATCTTGTTTACGCTGATCCATCCCATGGATTCCATTTCCCTGAAAGCATCTTTATTTTTTTTTAATTCTGCAGCAAAACTTTCTGCAATAGCCTGGTCAGTAAAGGTTTTCTTTAATAATAGAACCTGTTTTTCCTGAGGCATTTCAGCCATTTTCTGCGCAATTTCGACAGGTGATATTTTGATTTTCCCTGAGATTTCCTGTGATATTTGAGAAACAAGTTTTTCTTTCTGTATATCTTCAGCAATTATTTCTCGGTACTGATCTATTGTTAAACCGTTTTCTCTTATGAATTTTACAAAATCTATCCCGTTTTTCTGCCATTCGCTGATTATAAAATTCAGACGATTATCAATTTCTTCCCTTGAAACACCAATGCCTTTCTTTTTTGCCTGAATTATGAGAAGTTTTTCTTCTATTAATTGTAAAAGGGCTTCTTCATATGAAACAGCGCGTACCTGTGCCCTTTCTTTCACATCGTTGTTCCATATAATTCTATTGCCAACCATGGCAATGCTTCTGTCTTCTCTGTTTTCTGCGCCACAGACATATCCAAACAGTAAAAAGACCAGGGAAAAAATAACAAAATATTTTTTCATCATAAATTTTTAATTTTTTCGCTGAATCTGACAATTTTAGACTTATTTTTTATCTCGTTCAGATAAGTATTAAGAAGCTGGCTTCTTTTCTGATTTATGAGAACCTGTTTTATTACAGGTGTTGCTTCTTCAATGGTTTGAAGATGAGCAGTCTGTTTTTCACCGGTTTTTATAATATGATAACCCTGGTCTGTTTTTACAACCTTTTCAAGTATCTGGTTTGCCTTCATTGAAAAGAGTATTTCTTCAAGTTCCGGCATGAGTTGTCCCCTTGATATCATGCCAAGATCTCCACCTTTATCCTTTGACGAACTTATTGACTCTTTTCTTGCTATTTCATAGAAATCTTCTCCACTTGAGAGCCTGTTTAGAATATTCCTTGCTTCTTCTTCTGTCGGAACGACTATTTCGTACAGATGAATTCGTTCAGGAACAAGAAAATCCTTAAGATTATTATTGTAATAATTTTTGATTTCTTCCTGCGATATTTCAGCCCTGTTAAGAACCTGGTCTGCGAGAAATTCCTTTATCAGTAGGTCTTTTTTATAGTTTTCAAGAGCTTTTTTGATATTCTTTCTGTATCTCGTTTCATATTTTTTTGCTTTTTGGAGCAAAAGTTTTTCTCCGATAAAATCTTCAAGAGCCTGTTCTGGGAATTGTTTTACATAGTTCTGATAAAATTCAGGATAGGTTGAAATTTTTTCCTTAAGAGCAGAAAGTGTAATAATTTCTCCATTGACAATGGCAACTGCATTTTTTTTGAGATACTGTCTGTATCCCTGGTATGCTCCGGCTACAATAATTATTACTGCAATAAATGTAATAATGAACTTTTTCCTTTTCTTTTTGTCTTTTAGTATTCCGGATATTTTCATATTCTGCGTTCTTAACCAGTTTTTTGCTTTATCATTTATTTTCACAATTGTCTCCTCTCCAGAATTTTATTGTTGAAACGATCGTATATAATTCTGTATTTTTTTTCAGCTTTTATTTCCTTATCATTAATTATACCATTGTTATCAGAATCAAGCACCTTTTGAGATATTACTGTGATTCTGAAGACATTCGCTCTTACGGTTATCAGATTAATGATTTTAGAAATAACCAGTTCCCTTTCGTCTTCTGTGTCGATCCAACCATTTTTGTTGTCATCAAAAAGATTTTTTCCATATTTAGTAAGCTTTCTGTTAAGATTGCTTTCAGGTTTACCCACAATATCAGAGATGGTTTTGAAAGGTCTGGCAATGATTATTTCCCTGGCAATATCAGTGTCAACAAGTGGCAGACATTTTAATACATCCAAACTGGCTGTGTTTATGTTGATCCTTCCAGAGACCGGTTTTTCTGGCTCTTTTACCACAGTGAACAGGTCAAGCAGTTTACTATCATGAGACTTCCACATGTTCAGGGTTTGCCATTGCAGTCCTTTGTGAATAAAGGAAAGTTCCGCAGGACTTGAAAATGGGTTGTTCTTAATTATGAAAGATGCTGGCCATTGATGAAACTGTAAGGCGGCAAACTCATTTCCCGTAGAAGGCAAAAAACATACATTAGTTTTACCGGGAGTTTGGGTTTCAGTAAACCACTGATTGATTCTTGGATCGTTTTTCTGCCTTGAGGTAGTTCCGGGTTTATCCTTTCCATAATCAATCCGTTCAATAAGGTTGTTATTTTTGTTCATCATAACCATCTGACCATTGAATGAAAAATTGATTCCGAATATCTTAGAAATGGCTGAAAATATGTTTGCTATTTCAGGGCAATCAAAATTCATAAAAAGAATGGGTTCGAATTGATCAGCGTTATATGGTTGTCTTATTGGTATGAGAAGTGGAATTATAATAGGTCCTGCTGCTGTTATTTTGATGTAGATCTTCCATTTTATTGAATCACCAATCAGATAATAACAACGGGGCTTTATTTTTGTTCCTTCAGGAATTTTAATGGTATTTATGGAAAGGGACTTCCAGAATTGTCCGAATATTGATTGATTTAAGTCTGTATCTTTATCCAAACGGTCAATGGTTTCCTGGGGTATTCTGTTGAAATCTGTCAGGTTCATTGATGGCAAAAGAACCATGCCACCTTTTATTGTCCATCCGCTTATATCAATGATTTCGTCATAAGGATTAAAAATTTCTATAAAATGTGGCCCGATTTCTTCAATAACAATAACAGGACCTGAAGCAGTAATCAAAGTTTGAATTCTTATTTGGGGAGCCGGTTTAATCTCATTGATATAAGGGGTTTTTTCAATTCCCACAAATTGTAAACCATCCTCTGTTGTTACAACTGTTGGGATATTATCTCTGTCTCTGTAATCAATCACATTGATTGCTATCTGAATTGCCTGTTCCCTTTTATATCCAGCATCTTTAAGGATCGAAAAAATACGGGATGCATCCGCTTTATTTATATTTGTTCGGAGATAATTTTCTGAATCTATATTCAAATCATAGCTGTGGCATGTGATGATATTCTTTATTTTTTTGAAAATTTCTCGTGTCAAACCCTGGACCATTTTAATATCTTCAATGACAAAAAATGGTCTGTCGTCATCGTACGGTTTTCTGTGGTTAAACTCATCCTCTTCATCAATTCCTTCATCATTTTCATCAATAATGCCATCTCCGTCATTGTCAATTCCATCATCTGAAAGTTCTGAATTATCATTATCGTCATCAATGTAGGATTTACCTGGCTTTAAGTTTTCTCCTCTTCTGAATTCAACTAGTTTACCTGCAATGGAATCACAGAGACCCGGAAAGAAAGAAATCTCGTAAGTTGTCCAGCCTTCATTGAAACTGTGTTTACCATTTCCCGCCAGATTACCTGTGCAATTGATGTTTATTGAACCTGATTCGTCAGTTACAAGGACCGCATATCTTGCGATAGTTCGTCCTCTGAAATTTTTCACATAAAAAAACTTACTTTCACAAACACCATCGCCATCTATATCAATATCATCTCCTGTAAATTTTTTATGCCAGATTTCATCATATCCATCATAATTGTTCCTGTCATTCTTAAGTTCCCAGATCGCCTGTTCCACTCCTATTTTTGCCGCGTGTGCTGATTGAGTTCTTGCAAACATCAGAAATGAAGACTTTTCCCAGTGTCCGAATATTATAAGTAGCCCGGTGGTAATGACAAACAAAAGCAGCACGATACCAATGGCAAAAATAAGGGCATCTCCCTTATTCCCCGATCCAGATTTCCTGCATAAAAGTTTCTTCAATCTGTTTTCCTTCAATTCTGCCTCCTGTCAAAACTAAAAATATCTTTATTTTTTCAGGAAGCATTGATTGCCCAATCTGATTTTTTGTATCCCAGTTTTTTTCCCACTGTCTTCCATTCCAGTATGAAAATATCAAATTTTTTACATTGTTAACCATTGGTTGACTTCCGGAAAAACCGGATTCAAATGAATATGATTTTGTGTTTCTATCAATTCTTTCTAAAGATAGCCTTATTTCATCGCCATCAAAGTATATGCCGTATTTTCCGAGGTCTGAACCGTTTCCTTCAGTATAAGGAGCGACAAATTTTATGGAGGTTTCTGTTCCCACAAAATCAATTCTGAAAGGTCCTTCAATATCATTAATTGTGGCTTCCCGAAGTTTACTTCTTAAAAATAATATGAAATCATCAGCTTCTGTTGAAATTGTTTTTTTGATTGACTGTCTGGAAATTCTCAGTGTGATGGAGGAAAAAATCAAAATGGCTGAAACAAATACAGCAACCAGAATGACCATTGTAACCAGTATTTCCACAAGTGAAAAAGCCCTTTTATCTTTGATGAAGAGCTGTAATAAATTCTTCTGTGAATTTTTTCCCTTCATCTGTTCTGAACAGTTTGATATGGACTTCATATAAATTTTCCTTAATCTGGTGGAAAGAAATTTCATAGTAAAGATCAGGAAAATCAGGCATTTTACCCTCTATTTTCTCCGGGACTGCTGTTCCGGCACAGCTGAATTCATCCTGAATTTTATCATTGAGGATTTCAGCAGCAACTGCAAAATCCTGAAAAGATGTTGCTCTTTTAAAGAGCCTCTCAGTATTCTGAATTACGAGTAATACACAGGATATACCCAAAATGATGATGATTGTTGCCACCAGAGCAGAAATAAGGGAGTATCCATTACTTATTCTTTTCAATTGCTGATTTTCCTGTAAGGTTATAAAGGATAATTTTTTTTGTTTTTTCAGTTGAGATATCTTTTAGAATTATATGACCTGCCTGTCTTGCTGAACCTTCTGGCAGAAACTCCACAGGTGAAAAACCAGCAGTTTTTTCTTCAATTATAATAAACTGAGGAAATTTATAAATTTTGCCAACAGGATTTTTTTTGCTGTCATAGATTCCGCATGAATTTTTATCAAAAACAACAAAAAATGATTTTCTTTCGGTTATTGCATAATTTCTTGCTGTATCAAGCATTTCACATATGGTTTTTCAAAAATTATTAAAATTTATTATATTTATTGCTTTGTGTGGGAAAAAAATAGAAAAACCGATTAGTATACTGACAATAACCACAATAACAAGTATTTCAATCAGCGTCAGTCCTTTTTTACCAGTTGCCGATATCATCTTTCGTATCAAGTTTTTTATCAGGTCCTGCGGATCTGATGATAAAAGGCACATTGTTTTCTTCATTTTGAGGATAAATATATATCAAAGGATTTCTCCATGAGTCAATTATACAGCGGTTTTCATCAATATCAGCCTGTTTGAATCTCATATACGGTCCTTTCCAGTTTTCGTCATTTAATGGTCCCATCAGAGATTCAATGAGAATTTTGCTTGAGCCTGTGCTTTCGGGATAATCACCCATGTCAGTGTTGTACATAAAAAGGGCTGCTTCAATTGAAGAGATTATCGCTTTTGTTTTTACGATCGCTGCCTTTGTTCTTGCTTTTTTTGTAGCCGGTAGCATTATACCTGCAAGCATTGAAATTATCACAAGCACAACAAGAATTTCAATGAGAGTAAATCCTGTTTTTTTCATTTTTCTGTGGTTAAAAAGGAAGTTTATTCTTTGACCTGATAAGTATCGTTGTGGAAATGACAGGTCTTGTTTTAAGAGATGGGTCAGTCGTTTTTCCGTTCAATGTTATTCTGATTGCAACCGGTGTTTCAGAAAGAAGGTTATCAATTTTTTTCAATCCATTGTTTGAGAGAGTATAATATTCAAAGCCGCTTCCTGAAGAAAGTTCTATTGATTTATTTGCATCAATGAGTTTCCACTCACCGGAGTTTCTTGCCGGTGTTCCGGATGTTTTTCTCTTTGCCTGCCATAGTGTTGTATCAGTGTCAGTTGTTGGAAGAGAAGAGGGCACC
>CAZHJN010000045.1:0-15414 GCA_964532995.1 uncultured bacterium | reverse complement strand
TTCTTACAATGAATCTATTTCCTGATGCTTTCATTATAGAAAAAAATTCCTTTAAACATATGAAATGTTAACTTTTGAAAGGTCTGATTCACCAAGACCCATCTTATTTGCGATCTGTATATGTCTCACTTCATCAGGGTTTATGCCAAGAAGGGTGGCACCAAAAGCGTCAAGAGCCACAAAGTCAAATCCACCAAAAACGGTTTTTGTTTCTTTTACTGAACCGGGCCCCTGAGGCCCATTGGTTAAAAGGATTCTTGTTGCATCAACGATTGTGAATGCTGGTTTCAAAAAAGAAGAGATGTCAGCAATGCATTGATTCAGATCTGTTCTATGGAAAAAACCTCTGTCTTTTACTGCTCCCATCCAGTTTTTCATTGAAATTGTTACTTTGGACTGGGAACCGTGAACCTTTACAACAGGTACATTGATGAGCACATTAGCATCAAGGATATCCTCCAGTACATTTGCTTCTTTAAGAATTCTACCCGCCGGAATGGAGACAGTTCTGAATTTTTCTGGACCTTTAATTGTGCCACCGGCGTTTTCAACAGCATTTTTTATGCCCGAAGTAACAAAGGTTGTTTGCCATGGATTACAGGTTACATCTGTTACAATAACAGAAGATGCGCCAGCATTACGACACAGTTTTACAATCATTCCCACGACCTCAGGATTGGTGTTAGCGGCCTGATCCAGTGTTCGATTCCATGCTGCATTTGGTTTTATAACCACCTTGTTTCCCTTTTTTACGAATTTTTCGATACCTCCCAGCGCTTTAATAACACGCGCTGTCATTTCTGCAGCTGTAGCATCTCTTGAAACAAAAATCACAGGCGATGATTCAGCAGCTTCAGTAATTTTTGTAAGCTTTGAAAATTCAGCAGTAAGTACTCCCATGGTTGCAGCTATTCCTGTTTTTATGAATTCTTTTCTGTTCATGTGCACTCCTTTTTATTGAAAATCAAGCACTTAAGAAGAAAATTTTAACCATTTTATTAATACAGCTTTTTGATGAACACATTATAACCTTAACTTTAGTTCTACGCAACTTCAAAAGATTTTATGCCAGAGGAATTATTTTGAGTTCTTCGGGTAAAAAATAAATGCAGAAATAAATAAAAATGAAGGGAAAGATATATTTGAAACGAATAAAGGGTTTATTTTTGATTTAGCTGGAATGAACTGTTATTTCAGCAGGACCTCAAGGATTCCATACACAACAACCTCATCTACATCTATTTCAATAGTTCCGTTCACATTCTTTCCTTTGATTTCTGAAACTTTTTGTGTGTCCGGAGAAAGAAAACTTATTCTTTTAACCCTGGCTTCTGGAGGGATTCTTAATCTTATTTTCAGTTTTCTGGCAGGAATCGGGTATTCATCAGATGCGCCTGACAATTTTTTGCCTTTTTCTTCATCCCTGTTATAGTTGACAAGATGAATGATAATTTTCTTTTTCCCCTTTATAAATGCAGATGTTCTCAGTGTTGATGTGCCCTCTACCCTGCTTAAACTGTCGAATAATTCCTGGTTTTGTTCCATCATATTTTCAGGATTTTCAACAACGACCGGTTGTCTGTTTTTGTTTATAATTACAGCTGAATCCTTTGAGACAAAACAAATAGTTCCTCCTTTTCTGATGAAATCCGCAAGAAGGTCTGCCTGCTCATTTTTTAATACAGAAAGCACCGGGCAGATGATTATTCTGTAATCATATAACCTTTTTTCTGTTAATTTTTCATCACAGATAATATCAAAGAACACCTTTTTTTCTGCAAGATATTCACCTGTACTTTTAAATATTTCCATAGCCTGTTTATCACCCTGGAGGATTGATTGTCTTGGAAAAATAAGTCCAGCTTCAGAAAGTGGTTTATCAACCACAAAAAGATGCCTGTTCTTGTGAATGAAATTCATGTAATTAGCCGCAACATCAAAAGCGACTGGATCCTTTACTCTTATATATAAACCCATTCCGCTTCCGCCGGTTGCCAGTCCTTCGGCAATGCTGTTTCTTATTCTCACCGCTTCATATTTTCCAAGTATGAAAGGTTTACCACCAGACATCTCTCTTATATAAAGACAGTTGAGCCAGCCATCTCCATATTTTCCATTTTTTATGTCTGTAGGACCATATCCTCCGCTGTACCAGAAATAGTTTTCTCCTCTACCCCATAATTTCAGAGGTAAAAACATTCTTTCTTCTGAAATACTCATATTGCCCAGATGATTCCATGTTGCAACTATCAAATCGGGTTTTAATCGTCTTCCATAACTGATGATTATATCGTCGAAGGCTTCTTTGAATGAAGTAGCAGCCCATTGCATAGCAGCAAGGTCAATCTTATTTGCCTTTTCAGGATAACCAGGAATCTGTGCATTAATTTTTTCAAAACTGTATTTTTCAAGATTTTTTATGCCAAAATTTACTGCAAGATACCTATCAGAATATCTTTTTCTGAGGAAACTCTTGAAGGATTTCTGGCAATGAGGGCAACAACATCCCCAGTAGTAATTATAATTTGTAATGATACCGTCAACCCCTGAATTGATAGCTACTCTCAGCATATTCTTCAGCATTTTTCTGGTCGCGGGGTTTGACAGGCATAATCCTGCATATTTTATATGATAATGCTGCTTGGTGATTATTTTCCCTTCAGCATCTCTTTGAAGTAAATCTTCAACGTTTCTTGTTGGTTTTTTGCCAAGCAGCCTATCATGCCAGCGATTCTGGTAGAAATCGTAAAAATCGTATCTATGTAAATCATTGACAATCACATTCACCATCTGGAAGTGGCCGATTACTTTGAGACCATAATTGTGCACAAGATGATTTATTTTTCTCTGTACAGCGATGGCTTCAATCTGTCCGGCAACCGGAAGTTGCATTGGATATCCTGTTGATTCAGGGTTGTCTGCATATCCATGAAACATCGGACCATAAAATCCGATCTGAACAATTTCCGGCCTGGCAGAAGCCAGAAAATCAGCAAATGCTTTATCGGTTGTCCCACCCCAGGTGCAGAAAAATGTTTTGAAATTGAAACCCGGGTTAGGTAGATCAGGGAATGCAAAAACGTGCAGGACGGAGAAGAATAGCAAAAAACATAGAATCGATCTGCAAAACATTACCTATTCTTAAGTTATGAACTTAATAATTTAATAACTTAATTACTTCATTTTTTTACTTTTTGATGTTTTTCTTCGACCGCTGCCTGAGCGGCTGCGTGTCTGGCAATGCAAACCCTGAAAGGAGAACACGATACATAATTCATGCCAGCCCTGTGGCAGAATTTTACTGAATCAGGATCTCCTCCATGTTCACCGCAGATACCGACCTTCAGGTTTTTCCTGGTTGCCCTACCCCTTTGAATTCCTATTGAAATCAGTTCTCCAATTCCTTCCTGGTCTATGGTCTGGAATGGATCCGCAGGTAGAATTTTTCCTTCCAGATAATCGGGTAAAAAGCCGCCTATGTCGTCTCTGGAGAATCCAAATCCCATCTGGGTGAGATCGTTTGTTCCAAAGGAGAAGAATTCAGCAACCTCAGCCATTCTGCTGGCGGTAAGTGCAGCTCGAGGGATTTCTATCATTGTTCCAAACATAAAGGGTATTTTTTTCAGACCGAGTTCTGAACAAACTTGCTTGTAAACGCGATCAAAAATTCTTCTCTGATGAGCAAGTTCCGTGACGGAACATGTTACGGGTATCATTATTTCTGGAAAAGCCTTTTTTCCCGAAATAATAAGTTCGCCCGCTGCCTCAAGGATAGCTTTAAACTGCATTTCAGAGATTTCTGGATAGGTGATTCCAAGTCTGACTCCTCTGTGTCCAAGCATTGGATTGTTTTCTCTTAAAGAATCCGCTCGCCTTTTAAGCTCTTCTATGTCTATATTGAGTTCTTTACCAAGAGCAAGAAGTTTATCTTCATCATGTGGTACGAATTCGTGAAGGGGTGGATCAAGAAGTCTTATGGTAACCGGATAACCGTTCATCACTTCAAGTGTGGCTTTTATATCATTTTTCATGAATGGAAAAAGTTCATTAAGAGCGGCTTTTCTTTCTTCCAGAGTTTTGCTCATAATCATTTTTCTGAGCAGGAATAAAGGTTTGTCGCTTCCCTCACCATAAAACATATGTTCTGTTCTGAACAAACCTATGCCCTCAGCGCCAAACATTAGGGCTTTTCTTGCATCCTCTGGTGTGTCGGCATTAGCGCGTACTTTTAATTTTCTAACCTTATCAACAATATTCATAAATTCTTTGTAGGATTTGTTGTGGTCGAGGTCCACATCAACAAGAGGCAAACTTCCTTCATAAACCAGCCCTTTTGTGCCGTTCAGTGAAATCCAGCTACCTTCATTTATTACTGTTCCGCTTTTTGTGCGAAAAGATTTGTTATCCGGCAGTATTTCTATATCCGAACATCCCACTATGCAGCATTTGCCCCAACCTCTTGCTACAAGAGCCGCGTGTGAGGTCATACCACCTTTGCTTGTGAGTATTGCCTGAGCTTTATGCATTCCATCCACATCTTCAGGAGATGTTTCTTCTCTCACAAGGATCACCTTTTCTCCGCGTTGTGCCCATTCCACGGCGTTCTGTGAAGTAAATACAACCCTTCCTATTGCTCCACCGGGACCAGCAGGCAGACCCTTGGCTATTGGTTTTGTGATTGCTTCTGCTTTTGGATCGATCATGGGCAGGAGTAATTCCACAAGTTGTGATGGAGCAACTCTCATAACAGCAGTTTCTGCATTGATAAGTTTTTCTTTATACATATCTGCCGCCATTCTGACAGCTGCAACGCCGTTTCTTTTACCAACCCTGCACTGTAGTATGAATAGCCTGCCCTTTTCAATTGTAAATTCAATGTCCTGCATATCTCTGTAATGTTTTTCAAGTTTTTTCTGAAATCTGTCCAGTTGTTTGTAAACATCAGGCATCAGATGTTCGAGAGTTGGCAGATGCTTACTCTGTTCATTTTTTGAATAATCATTAATAGGAGCCGGCGTCCTGATGCCCGCAACAACATCTTCCCCCTGAGCATTTACAAGATACTCACCATAAAAATGATGTTCACCGGTTCCAGGATTTCTGGTGAAAGCAACACCTGTTGCAGAATCTTCTCCCATATTTCCGAATACCATTGCCTGAACGTTAACAGCTGTTCCCCAGTCATCAGGTATCTTTTCTATGCGTCTGTATTCCACAGCACGCTTACCATTCCAGGATGCGAAAACTGCACCAATACCACCCCATAGTTGTTCCATTGGATCATCCGGGAAATCCCTCCCAAATCTCTTTTTTACGAGGGCCTTAAAGTCATCGACAAGCATTCTGAGGTCTTCAACGGTTAAATCTGTATCACTTTTATAATTCTTTTGCTTCTTGATTTCTTCGAGTCTCTCATCCATTAATTTTCTGATACCTTTTCCATCTTCAGGCTCAATACCTCCGGCTTTTTCCATGACAACATCGGTGTACATCATAATCAGTCTTCTATAAGCATCATATGCAAATCTTTCATTTCCCTGGCTCTGTTTTATTAATCCCGGAAGAGTTTTCTGTGTTAATCCTATATTCAAAACAGTTTCCATCATACCTGGCATTGATCTTCTTGCACCGGAACGAACAGAAACAAGTAATGGATTTTCAGGATTTCCAAAAGATCTTCCCATAAGTTTTTCAACCCTTCTAAGAGCGGTTTCAACTTCCTTTTTTAATGATTTTGGATAGCTTTTTTTATTGGCATAGTAATAGGTACAAACTTCGGTTGTAATCGTGAATCCCGGTGGCACAGGTAAGCGTAAATCCGGGTGTCCTGCCATTTCTGCAAGATTTGCACCTTTTCCACCGAGAAGTTCCTTCATGCTTTCATTGCCGTCTGCCTTAGCGCCTCCAAAAAAGTATACATATTTCGCCATTTTTTCTCCCTTTTTTTAGTAAAATCCTTTTCAGGGTGGGTAATAAATACTACAACTTTTCTCTGATGTCGTCAAGTTTTATTGAAGAAAAGATATTTTTCATTTTAAGAACATCTTTTTTTATTTCAGCTGTAAGCAAAGCAACATTTGTAAATTTTCTGGGTTCTCTTATTTTAGCTAATGGTATAACCACAAAATTTTTGCCATAGCTACTTGGAATTAAATTATCCGGAATATGTACCTCAAAAGAAATAGAGTCGTTAAACGTCAGACGTTTTCCATAGAAAACCACAGACTTATAAAACCGATTTCCATGTTTCACCAGACAGGCATATATCCCTTCTGTGAAAGGGCTATTGTCGTTGGTTATTTTCAGGTTTATTGTAGGAAATCCTATATTTCTGCCAACTCCACGTCCGGGAAAACACTTGCCTTTAATTGAGTACCACCTTCCTAACATACTCCGGGCTTCAAAAAATTTTGAATTTTCTATCAATTTTTTTATGGTGCTGCTGCTAACAATTTTCCCGTTGACTTTGATAGATTCCATAGCACAGACAGTAATTTCATTCTTTTCGCCCCACAATCTTAAAAAATCAATATCTCCTTTTCTATGGAAGCCAAATCTGAAATTATTACCTACAACTATCGCTTTTATATCGCATAATATCTGCAGTTTTCTCAGAAATTCCTCGTGCGAAAGTTTTTGTATTTCTGTGAAATCAGCCCAGAGACAAAGTTCTATGTCACCTTTTTTTAATGCTGCCAATCTCTCCTGCCAGGTGTTTAAAACAGTTATTGACGGGTAGTTTTTTATGGTAAAAATTGCAGGTATACAATGATTTGTTTTTGCCTGATCAATTATCTGCTCAACAATTTTTTGATGACCGATATGGAAACCATCAAATTTGCCTATTCCCAGGATGTAGAAAGTATTATTGTTTTTTTTGAAATGATATATGTTAGCTGCTTTCATTTTATTAACTTCATAACTTATTAACTTCATAATATACTTCTGAAGATTTCGGCAAAATCTTTTAGTCCGAAACTTGTTTTCATGTTTTTGAAAGCTCTTTCACATCCTTTAACCGCCATTTCCGAAAGTACATCTATATCGCCTTCTTTCACCCCTATATCCCTTAATTTTACGGGAATTTGTATTTGTTTGTATATATCATGTATTGATCCGATTTTGAAAATCTTTTCAATTTCTTCTATCTCCTGATCATATCCATGAGTTTTAAGAAATTCAAGAGCAGAAGGTAGACAGATCGCATTTGCAAGGCCATGCGAAATTCTGTATTTTATTGTTAACCCATAGGCCATACCATGTATGAAAATCGTACCCGTGTGGTTAATAACAAACCCGGCATACAGTGAACCGAGGAAAACTTTTTCCATGGATTGAAACGATTGTCTGCTGCCATCCACAATATTATTTATAATCAGATTGATTGACTCGCGGGAGAAAATTTTTGTAAGATGGTTTGCTTTTTTTGAAAGAAATCCTTCAATCGCATGGCACAGAGCGTCCATACCCGTACCGGCAATAAGAGGTCCTGGCAGGCTTTTAAGTAATGCAGGATCAAGAATGGCCATTTTCGGAATTATTCTTTCCGAAGAAACCGTTTTTTTTGTACCTGCTTCCTGATCAATTATTACTGCATATCTTGTAACCTCACTTCCGCTTCCACATGTTGTTGGTATTGCAATAACCGGAACAGGATCATTACGAAATTTTTCTTCTCCAAAGTAATCCTGCAATCTACCGGGGTTTTTGATCAAAACAGCTGCGGCTTTTGAGACGTCCATTACGCTACCACCACCAGCAGCAATAATAAAATCGGCACCGCATGTTTTCCCAGCTTCAGCGGCTCTTATACAATCATCAATAGCAGGTTCAGGTGAAACTCCTTCTAAGACATCAAAATTTATATTGTTATTTTTAAGTACCTCGCATATCAAATCAATGAGACCTGTAGATCTGGCAAATTTTCTGCCTGCAACAATAAGAGCGTTTTTTCCAAAAGCACAGGCATCTTGAAGTGATGCGTTGAGGCTATTTTCACCGAATATTACCTTTGTCGGGATATAGAATTTTATATTGTCTAACATATTTTTTCTCCTGAAAGGATTTTTTCGAGACTTATAATCGGAACAGAACCAGGACAATCAGGAAAAGGCCCTGAACCTGATTTTTTTCTTTTTAACCTGGACATATCGCCGTCAATAGGGTTGTAGAATTCCCAGAATCTTCCTGTCTGTTTGAAAACATCGTAGATATTGTCAATGTTTATTTTGGCAATATCCATAGCCATTCTGTCAAGGCCGTATCTTTGCAGACCTGCACAAATCCAGAATACCTCAGAAGGCAGAAGACATCCACGCCACAGGTCAAGTTCAAATTTTGGTTCTGAAAGGGATACTGTTGGAAGACCTCTGGGAGCAAAGAATTCTTTTGGATTTTCCAGAGAAGAAACAAGCTCTGGAATATCTTGATCAGGAACAAGTCCGCTTATGAGTGGCCAGAAGGATGATGTTGTTTTTTTCGCATTCATTCCGGTTAGGTCATAATCGCAAAAAGTGCCTATTATTTCGTCCCAGAAATAGCGTAATGTGATTTTTTTTAATTCGTCATAAGACAATTTAAGTTTTATTTTTTCCTTTTGTTTATTAAGTTTTTCAGCAAGAAAAATCAAATTTTCCATGTACAATAAGATCTGACAGTTAAGGTCAATACAGGGAAATGGTCCAAGTTCGGTAAAATCCCATCTGGGAGAATATTCACATCCGGACTCTGAAGAATCTTTTTCATCAGGGAAACTATCAAAATACCAGAACAGTCCTATTCTATCTTTTCTATTCTCTTCCCACCATCTGAGATTATTTAATCCGGATTCGAAACAGAAACTGGCAAAATTTTCATCCCATTTTTTATCAAGTATTTTTCTCGTTATAAAGCACCAGATAGGAGGATGACTGTGTTTGTATATCCTTCCTTTTTCTGTCATTGGATATGAGACATCTGATTTTGCGATAACCTTTGCTGCGAGCATACCGTCCTCTTCCCTTAAACAGGATTTAATGTAAACAACAATAAGGTGTCTGGCTCTGGCGATATCATATTCTGCGATTTCATGGGCAATCATAGGGGTTTGCCACCCACCAAGGCCTTTTTCAGGATGCCCTTTTCCGAAAGAAATCCATTCACCCTGAAACGGGTATTCAGGATCATACGTGGATTCGTCAATGAGTTTTTTCCAGTGCGTAATCATATTCATTAAAACCCTCTGATTTTATATGGAACGTCCCATGAGCTCGGCAAAAGGTTTGATTTCCTTTATGAGATTTTCAAAAAGATTGAATGTAAGAGATTGAAACCCATCCGATAAAGCCTTTTCTGGTTCAGGATGAACTTCAATTATAAGACCATCTGCTCCAGCTGCGACTGCTGCCCTTGACATGGGAATAACAAGATCGCGTTTACCTGTTCCATGGCTTGGGTCAACGAAAACAGGAAGATGTGTTTCTTTTTTAAGTACGGGTACAGCATTTAAATCAAGGCAGTTTCTTGTAAATTCAGTATCAAATGTGCGTATACCTCGTTCACAAAGGATGACATTTGAATTTCCTTCTTTCAGCATATATTCTGCACAGCTGAGAAACTCGTTAATTGTTGCCTGAAAACCTCTTTTTAGCATAACCGGTTTTCCTGATTCACCAACAGCTTCGAGAAGTCTATAATTATACATATTTCTCGCTCCTATCTGAAGGATGTCTGCCACTCTACCGACAATTTTAACATCCTCTGGCGCAAGAACCTCAGTTATAACAGGAATGCCGATTTTATTTTTTATTTCTTCAAGTATTTCAAGACCTTCTTTGCCAAGACCGGAAAAACTGTATGGAGATGTTCTTGGTTTATAAGCGCCGCCACGAATAATTTTCGCGCCACAATTTTTTACAAATTCTGCAGTTCTTATCATTTGTTCTTTACCTTCGACAGAACAAGGACCTGCTGCAATGACGAGATGTTTACTATCGATGGAAATACCGTCAACAACAACTGATGTGTCCTGAGGTTTGAATTCTCTGCTAACAAGTTTATATCCCTTAATAATTCCTATTGTCTCAACAACACCTGGCATTGGAATGAAGTTTTCTTCTGATAATTCTCTTGTATCACCTATTATTCCTATAATGGTTTTTTCTGTGCCTCTGGCAACAATAACATCAAAACCAAAATTTTTGACCTTTTTTACTACTGACTCGATATTCTCATCCGATGCTTCCTTTTTCATTATAATGATGTCAACCATTTACTTCTCCTTTAGGATAGGATCCAAGAATTTTAAGGAATATGCAATTTTTTTCAAGTTGTTTCAATGCCCTGCAAACATTAATATCATTTTTATGGCCAATAAAATCAATAAAGAAAATATATTCCCATGCTTTCTTCTTTGTTGGTCTTGATTCAATACGGGTCAGATTTATACCATACTTTTTGAAGGGTACAAGCATATCATGCAGAGCTCCTATACGGTCCTTTACAGAAAACATAATTGATGTTTTGTCTTCATTACTCGGCTGAGAATCAGTTTTTCCAATCACCAGAAATCTGGTAACATTTCCTCTGTGATCTTCTATGTTTGATGCCAGAATGTTTATTTTGTAAAGATCTGCAGCAACTTTTGAGCCTATGGCCGCAGAATCAGATTTCTTGCTCGCCAGATTCACTGCGTATGCGGTACTTTCAGTTTCTACAAGTTCAGCAGAAGAAAGGTTTTCTTCGAGCCATCTCTTGCACTGGGCAATGGCCTGAGAGTGCGAATATACCCGCTTAATATTTTTGAGTCTTGATTCCTTTGAAATCAAACAATGGTGAACACCAAGTATTATTTCAGCAGTAATTTTCAGGTCACTGTCAACAAACATGTCCAGGGTATGCGATACCACTCCTTCGCTCGAATTTTCTATTGGTACAACCCCATAATTCGCGCCTCCTTTTTCAACCTGCCTGAAAACATATTCAATTGTTTTGCACGGTGTATAAATATTTTTTTCTCCAAATTGATGCAGTGCTGCTTGATGGGTAAATGTCCCGGCAGGGCCAAAATATGCTATTGAAAGAGGCTCTGAAAGAGACCTGTAAATCTTCAGGATTTCGTGCATTATGGTTTCTATGTCATGGTTTGATAGCGGACCTGTGTTAATTTTCCTTATTCTTTCAATAATCTTTTTCTCTCTGGCCGGGTCAAATCTTGGAAAGTTTGAATTTTTTTTCACCTCACATATGCTGCAAACAATTTTTGCCCTTTCATTAAACAATTTGACCAGCTCTCTATCAATCCGGTCAATCTGTTTTCTGAGCATATCAATGTTCATTTTATCCATAGCCATTTCTCCCAGTTTGATATAACTTCATCAGCCGTAATTTCGACACCCGTTTTCACCGCTCCTATTCTTATCGGTAATACAAACCTATATTTACCACCTTTTGTTTTCTTATCAAATAGTAATGATTCTGTAACTTTTTTGCCTGAGACGTCACTTTTAATTGGTAGGTCATACATTTTAATCATATTCCTGATTCTATCAAAAGTTGTATATGAGCAATATCCCTTTATTAAGGCAAGAAATGTTTCTCCTATCATTCCAACAGCCACGGATTCCCCATGATTCAATTGTTTACTGTTTATTTCTATCGCATGTCCCAGGGTATGCCCGAAATTCAAAATTTCACGGATACCTTTTTCTTCTTTTTCGTCATTTTCAACTACCCCTTTTTTTATCAGTACACATTCATAAACAAGATTTTTGAAATGGTTATTAATCTTTGTTTTTTCAATGTTTTCAAGAAAATTAAATAGCTTTTTGCTTCTTATAATAGCACTCTTGATAATTTCAGCCATGCCCTGGGATATTTCTCTTTCTGGAAGTGTTTTCAGTGTTGCGAAATCCATAACAACAAAAAACGGTTGATGAAATGTTCCAATAAGATTCTTTCCCCATGGCAGATTTATCGCTGTTTTACCACCTATAGATGCATCAACCTGCGCGAGAAGCGACGTTGGTACAGATACAAATCTTATACCTCTCAGATAGATGGATGATACAAAACCCGCAATATCACATATAACCCCTCCACCCAGAGCAACAATAATGTCACTTCTGTCCATGCCAAATAGAGAACATTCTCTGAGTAATTCATATGCGACCTTGATAGTTTTGGATTTTTCACCGTGTTTTAACACCTTCAACCTGACATTTTTGTCAGCGCTATTAAGATTTTTGATCACTATATCCGCATACAATTTATTGACATTTTCATCAGTAATAACCAGCACCTTGCTTCCACAGATATGCTTTTTTATCAATTTACCGAGGTTTTCTATGGGACAATCGAGATAAATCGGATATTTCCAATTTTTTAGTGAAATGTTGACAGTTTTCATTTCTAATGTCCTCTGTGTGGTTTGATTGAAATATTATAACATATTTTAATTTTTAAAATTGAGAACGTCAGGTTTCTGAAAGGGTTTTATAAGTTGTAGTATAATAAATATAAAGAGGAGAAAAGAGATGAGAATTAAAGTAAGAAAAACCAGTTCATTAAAGGGATCAGTAAAGATACCCGCGAGTAAATCACATACAATCAGAGCAGTGGTAATAGCTTCTCTTGCGGGGGGACAAACTAAAATATTAAATCCCCTTAATTCTCTTGATACAATTGCCGCTGTTAATGCGTGCAGAAATTTTGGTGCAAAAATAAAAATTGAGAAGGATTACTGGATTATTGAAGGTTTTGACGGAAAACCCGAAAAACCGGAAAAATTGATGGATCTTATGAACTCAGGAACTTCATTCAATTTGATTTGCGGTGTGGCTTCGCTCGGGAATTTTGAAGTTGTTCTCGATGGTGATGATTCATTGAGAACAAGACCTGTGGAGCCGTTACTTTCCTCGTTAAGGGATCTTGGTGTTTATGCCATATCCATAAATGGAAATGGTAGACCGCCGGTGAAAATAAGAGGCCCTTTGCGTGGCGGTAAAACTATGGTTAACGGAATCAATTCTCAGTTTGTCTCATCACTTCTTATATCAAGTCCAATTGCTATTAATGATACAGAAATAAACGTTATAAACCTGCATGAACATCCATATGTGATTATGACGCTTAAATGGCTTGATTCCCAGAATATAAAATATGAAAATAACAACCTGACGTATTTTTATGTTTACGGTAATCAATCGTACGATTCATTTACAAAGACAATTCCAGGGGATTGGAGTTCCGCCACTTTTCCTTTTGTTGCAGCTGCGATTACAGAATCAGATGTAATTATAAGAGGAGTTGATACAAATGATGTTCAGGGTGATAAGGAAATTGTTGAATATCTGAAACAATTTGGTTCCATTATTCGTAAAGAGGAGCAAGGAATAAGGGTTAAAAATGGACAATTGAAAGGAATAGAGCTGGATTTGAATTCAACCCCTGATGCTTTACCGGCTCTGGCTGTTGTTGGTTGTGTGGCAGAAGGAACCACAAAACTTATCAATGTTCCTCAGGCGAGAATAAAAGAAACAGACAGAATTAAAGTCATGGCTCAGGAACTTGCAAAAATGGGAGCTCGGATTCAGGAAAAAGAAGATGGTTTGATAATACACAGAAGCCACCTGAAAGGAACACTGGTTGATGGACATAATGATCACAGGGTTGTTATGGCTCTGGCTATTGCTGGTCTTGTGGCTGAAGGTGAAACAACCATAACCACAGCAGAATCTGTTTCTGTCACATTTCCTGAATTTTTCAGCATGATGCAGAAACTCGGTGCTGATATTATAGTGGAAAATGAATAGAACCTGTATCCCTGCATAGAACATGATATCAATTTATTATCAGAAAGATGTTAATATTTGTTGAACTCTGTCAGCTGTTTCTTCAGGAGTGAGTTCAGAGGTATCAATAATTCTATCCGCAAAGTGTGAAAAATCGTGGTCCTTAATCATCTGTCTGATGTATGCCAGTATTTCCTTTTTTTTTAATAGTCTTTTGCTTTCTTTACCCGGATACAGACGAACCAGGATAATGGAAGGTTCAGCTGTAAACCATATAACGATGCTATCTGATTTTAATCCGGTAAGATTTTTCTTACTGGAAAAAACATCTGGGCCGACGGAAATAATACAATTTTCAAAGGTTGAAATTTCATTTATTATCCCGCTTTCAACACTCCTCAAATAATCTGTTCCTTTTACCTGTGATATGTGAGCGATTCTGTCTTTTTCTTTCTCCTCTATTATTCGCTCAATATCAAATAATTTTCTTCCGAGTCTTTTTGAAAGAATTTCTCCAGTTTCTTTTCTCCATGTTCCATTAAAACCCGCAAGTACTATTCTCATTATTACGTTTTTTTTGCGTTGTGAGCCTTTTGATTAAATTCCATAAGGGATTTCTTCATAGCATCCACAGGGGCTTTTAGTCCGGTCCATATAGTAAAAGAAACAGCACCCTGAAAAACAAGCATGGACAAACCATTCAGATACCTGATATTCTTCTTTCTGGCATAGGAAATCAGAGTGGTTTCCCTGTTATAAACTATGTCATAAACGAAAACGCCTTCATGAATATTTTTGCTATCAACAAGAACAGTATCATCGCATACCATTCCTACGGATGTTGTATTGACAATGAGGTTAACACTTTTCCAGATTTCAGTATCATTTCTTTTTTCAAAGGGGATGATTTCCGTGTTATCGAATCCAAAATTTTTTTTAAGATGATTCTTTATTTGAAAAGCCTTTTCAATAGTTCGATTGCATATAAAAATTCCAGATACACCGGATTTTACAAGTCCACCCGCTATGGCAAATGCTGAACCTCCTGCTCCGAACAAAAATACAACTTTTTTTTCAGGTGAAAACTTTCCATCTTCTTTCAGAGATCTTAAAAAACCTGCACTGTCCGTTGTATATCCTTTCAAACAACCATTTTCATTTACTATGGTGTTGACAACCTGTAAAAATTGGACCTCTTCATCAACTGAATCAAGATATTGAATTACCTCTTTCTTATGGGGAATTGTTACATTGACTCCTTTGATCGAAAAAAATCTTATGGCATCCACGGCTTTTCCGAGTTGATCGGGTTTCACTTCAAAAGGTACATAAATCCAGTTAAGTCCGTAGAAATCAAAAGCAGCATTTTGAAAAACCGGTGAGAGTGAGTGTTTAACCGGCCATCCAAAGACACCAGTCAGAATTGTTTCACCTGTTATTATCATTTTTATCAACTTTCATGTTTCTGTTAAATACCGGTAATATTTCTAATTAATATTTTATCATACCATGAATATTGTATTTACAATCACATGTTTCTGGTAGAAAAAACGGATCGTTGGGCATTCCGCGAGCAGAAAAATGAATTTGGTTGGTCTGATAAACTGATACTTAATTTTGCTGATAAACCTTTTGATCTGTCTCT
>CAZHJN010000044.1:0-15597 GCA_964532995.1 uncultured bacterium | reverse complement strand
GTAAGGGCACATCCGCTTTCGAGGCGGACGCTTTCGTCCACTCAGCCATCTCTCCTTTATTTTATTTTCCCTTATTTTTTTCTCTTTGCCAATACCTTTGACCGGTATGATACAATATTTAAAATGTTCACCATCTTACAGGGAGGTTTTATGGCACTTTCATGGTTTACATCTCTTATACACCTTGGCATATCGGTTGTTTTTCTTTTTCTTTTTTACAGGCTTGTTGCTGCCATAGAGAAGATAGCAAATAAGTAAATTTTGTGAACACAGTGGTGGAATCATGAAGGCAAATGTTCTTTATGTGGAAGGAAAAACCATTGCTGAGGTATGGGAAAAAAGTGTGATGCTTTTATGGGAAAAAGGTGTTTCAGCGCCAACAGAGTACGACCAACCGCAGGATCCTCAGAGCAGGGACGCGACAATGGTGATGGTTGTACATGAACCTTTTTCTGAACCAAGGATACACCTTGGTTTTCCCGGAGGTATTGAGGACCTGGAAAAATACAAACATGAGGTTGTTTTTGGTGTTCATGACCACTGGATAAAACCAGAGGAAGGAAAATGGACATACACATATCATCAGAGACTATTCAGTTATCCTGCACAGGACAAAACAATAAATCAGATTGAATACATAATTGAAAAACTTTCTCAAACCTTTTATTCCCGAAGGGCGCAGGCAATTACATGGGTACCATCATACGACCCGCAGACAGATGATCCTCCATGCCTTCAAAGAATATGGTGCAGGCTCTTTGTGGAGAATGGGAAAACATATCTCAGAATGAACACGCACTGGCGGTCAAGGGATGCCTATCGGGCTGCCTATATGAACCTTTTCGGGTTGACTGAACTGCAGAAATTTATTGCGGATGAGATTTCAAAAAAAACAGGAAAAGAAATACTTGTTGGTCCTTATGTTGATATCACTGATTCTTATCATATCTATGGCTGCAATTTTGATGATTTCAAAAACAGATTTCTCAAGATTATGTCTGAAAGAGAGTTCTACAATCAGGATAGATTGAAAAGCAGAACGATAAGGAGCGATGATCCTGTTGCTATAGCTGGCTTTGAGTACGGCAGGGAACTGCTGAGGAATGAAAAAAAATCCACCTGAAAACCTTTTCATCATCATTGCAGGTCCTACAGGAACCGGAAAATCATCCATTGCACTCCAGGTCGCAAAAAAAATCCCTGCTGAAATAATAAATGCTGATTCAAGACAGTTCTACAGAGAAATCAATGTCGGTACAGCAAAACCCTTACAGAAAGATTTCAGCATTGTTCCACATCACCTGTATAGTTTTCTCTCATTGAGAGAAAGTTTTACTGCTTTTGACTTCAGAAGGATTGTTGAAAAACTTGTTCCTGAAATCTGGAAAAGAAAAAGAGTTCCAATACTTGTTGGTGGTAGCGGTCTTTACATCAGGACCCTGATCCAGGGAATTTTTGATCTGCCTGAAGAAAAAAAGATACTTCAGAAAGAAGCAAGAAAGAAATTTTTGGAAATAGAAACAGAAAAACTTTACGAAATGCTTAAAAAAGTTGATCCTGAATGTGCCTCAAAAATCCATCCGAATGACAGGGTGAGAATTATAAGAGCTTTAGAGGTCTGGAATATTACTGGTATTCCAATGAGCGTGTGGCAAAAAAAGGCGGGAGCGGCTGATTTTGTAAACCAAGCTAAAGTTAAATACTTTGTTTTTACCATTAATAGAGAAACACTCTACAGAATTCTCGATGAAAGGACACAGGCAATGCTTGATTCTGGATGGCTTGATGAGGTGAAAAACCTGATTGAATCCGGATATGCTGACTGCTTAAAAGAAAAGGCTCCATTGGGTTATCCTGAACTCTGTGAATTTCTTGAAGGTAAAATGAACTGGGAAGAAACAGTAGAAACCATTAAAAGAAAAACACGCAATTATGCAAGAAGACAGCTTACATGGTTCAGAAAGGAGAAAAAAACCGAATGGATTGATATAACGGACAAAAATCATATTGAAGTTTCAAAAATTCTGCTAAAAAAAATTCTGGAGGAAAAAGATGAGAACTGATAGAGTCTTTCCTCTGAAAGATGCAAGTTTTTATCCAGGTAGAGACTTCTGTGATATGGTATATTTCTGTCCACCATTAAAAGATAAAAAGAGATTATGGCTTCTGACAGAAGCAAAAAATCCTGTGATTTATATTGACCACCACAGGTTTGAGCCAGTAAAAATTCTTAAAAAAGTCTATCACAGATGGATTGATTTTGGGGTTACTGAAAGTGAACTTGCGAAACCAAGAGGATTTGGTCAGATAAAATTCTATGGGATTTCAAAAGAAAAAGCAGAGAATTCTTATTTTGTGATAACCACACAGACAAAACTGAACCTATCCGGGGATATATTTTTGGCTGAAAAAAATCTGGCAGGGATTTCAAGGAAGCAAACCGGATACAGTTTCATCAATCCTTCAACCATTGAGGTGGGTATGCCTGTTGTATTCACACTTATTTACAGAGCCGGCGAAAAAGGCCTTCCTGCCGGTGCTCTGGTTCGATTTAACATCCCGAGGGTTTTCTCAAAGCCGCAAACAGAAGAAAAAACAAAGGATGGATACATAAAAATTACCCGTTCTGATGGGAAAGTTATTTTCAGGGGAATACAGGAACCTTCTGAAGAATCCCACAGGGATATGGATATTTTCTATCTTCTGCCTGAGGGGCTGAAAAAATACGGGGAAATTGTAATTGAATACAGAAGTGATAGAAGCTATATTGTCCCGGTCGAAAGCTTTACAATGGACAGAAGATACTGGTATTCAAACCTACCTGTTTTTTCACCAGCAGTATCGCTTGAAAAGAAAAAGGTTTTTGTCCCTCTTGATGAAAATAATGGTCACTGTATAAGATTCATTTCCGGAAAACCTGAAAGACTCTTTTTGTTTTTCCCCGGAAGAATTAAAAAAAGGGGGAAAGTTAGTCTTGTTGGGATTGTGACAGATAAATTCAGAAACATTGTTTCTGATAGAAACTGGAAGATGAAAATTGAGATACACCTTGAGGGTAAACAGGAAAAACAAATAAACAGCATTTCAAATCATCTTACTGATAGATGCAGGTTCTGCATTGACTTTGAAAATCTCAAACCTGGTATTTACAGAGCAAAGGCATATGATCAGGATACAGGAAAACTTGTTGCTGTAAGTAATCCGTTGGAAATAATGGATGAGAAAGATGAAAGGGACCAGATTTTCTGGGGTGAGATACACGGTCATACTGAAATGAGTGATGGAATTGGAAGTTTTGAGGGGTTGTACTTTGATGCAAAACACAACGGACATCTTGATTTTGCAGCTGCAGCTGACCATGCCTGCTATTTTTCTGACAACCAGTGGGAATGGATGCAGGATGTCACAAACAGCTTTAACAGGGACAACCAATTCTGCACACTGATAGGCTATGAGTGGGCAGGGAATCAGGGACACAGAAATATTTACACATCTGAAAACAGGCTCAAACTTTTCAGGGGTATGTATGAACCAACAGAAAATTTAGATGTTGTTTACAGAGAATTTGATGGAATGGAAAATATTGTCGCAGGACCGCATACAGGACATACAGGAGACTTCTGGAAATTCCACAATAGAAATGTTGAAAGATTTCTTGAAATTTATTCCATGTGGGGTCATTTTGATGCACTCGCCAGTAAACTTTTGAATGAAGGCGCTGTACTGGGCTTTACAGGCGGTGGTGATTGTCACAGCGGAAAGGTTTTTTTCTCACCAGAAGACAGATACGGGCAGGGCAAAACCCCTCATTTCACGTCATACGCAATAAAATACAAGTGTGGAATTATGGCTGCATTGATGAAAGAACTCAACAGAAAACAGCTTATTTATGCTCTGCGAAACAGGAAAACCTATGCAACAACATCTGATAGAATCCTTGTTGATTTTTCTGTTTCTGGTTTAAAGATGGGTGAGACGGGCAGAACAAATGATGTTGTTTTGAAAGCGGTCATTCATGGATGTGATAAAATCAGAAAAGTTGAGATTGTGAAAAATGGAAGAATCGTTCACATTGAAAAACCTCATATGCTTGATTTTATCCTCAACTGGCAGGACAATAAGATTGAAAAAGGAAGATACTGGTATTATATTAAAATCACGCAGGTAAACAAAGAAATAGCATATACAGGTCCTGTGTGGGTTGAACTATAAAAAGGAGGCAATATGGATTTCTATCAGGTCATAAGAACAAGAAGAAGTGTGAGAAGCTATAAAAATACAGAGATTCAGAAGGATGTGCTTGAAAGAGTTTTGAATGCCGCAAGAATCGCTCCGAGTGGCAGCAACAGACAGCCCTGGAAATTTATTGTTATAAAGGATACTCAACGAAAAAAGAAAATTGCGCAGTTATGCCACGGTCAATCATTTATGGCTGAAGCACCGCTTATTATTGCTGGTTGCGGAAGGAATATCCATTATAACCGCGGGGAATGGATGGGCGATCACAGTGTTATTGTTGATGTCGCCATTGCATTTGATCATCTCACTCTTGCGGCAAGGGCAGAGGGGCTTGGAACATGCTGGATTGGTTCATTTGATAATAATGGAATCAAAAAATACCTTGGTATCCCTGATGAATATAATGTTGTTGCCCTGACTCCGCTTGGATATCCTTCTGATGACAATGCCTTCCATGAAACCCTTGATCGTCTTCCGCTTGAAGAGATTGTTTTTTATGAAAAATGGGGTAATAAATGAAACCGAATATACTTCACATTATAACCCATGATACAGGAAGGTATCTTGAGTGCTATGGCGCTGCCGTTAGGACGCCAAACATAAACAGCCTTGCCAGAAAAGGTACAATCTTTACAGATTATTTCTGCTCTGCTCCGCAGTGCAGTCCAAGCAGGGCAGGTATGTTTTCAGGACTTGTTCCACATAGAAATGGAATGATAGGCCTTGCCCACAGGGGTTTCAGCATGAAGAAAGGCATCCGGTATCTGCCTGAAATTCTTGCAAAAAATGGATATAAAACAATCCTGTTTGGCGTGCAGCATGAAACAACCTGGGGTAATCAGAATAAACTGGGTTATCAGGAATTCTATAAGGGAAAGACCAATTCATGCGTTGATATCGGCAATCTTGTTATTGAATTTTTTAACAGCGGGGTAAAAGAACCCTTTTTTATATCTGCTGGTTTTACTGAAACCCATCAGAGGTATCCGCTTGTTGAAAACCCTGATCCGCACCTGAAAGTTCCGAAATTTTTACCTGATAGCATTGAAGTAAAAAAAGACATTGCAGGACTCAATATCCTTGTTCAAAGGGTGGATGAAACCATGGGAAGGATCCTTTCTGCACTTGAAAAAACAAAATTTGCTGATAATACCCTTGTAATTTTTACAACTGATCATGGTATAGCAATGCCTGGAGCAAAAGCAACACTCTTTGATCCCGGAATAGAGATTTTTTTGATTATGAAGGGTCCTGGTATCCCGGAAGGAAAAAAGATACAATGCCTTTCATACAATGTTGATTTAATGCCAACTCTCTTGGATTATCTCGGCATTGAGTGCCCCTTTGATCTTGATGGCAAAAGTTTGATGCCTGTGATTAAAGAAGAAAAAAAGGAGGTTCATCAGTTTATCTATCCTGAACTCACTTTCCATGCCGGTTATGATCCCATCAGGGCAGTGCGAAGTAAAAAATATAAGTATATCAGGTGCTTTGAGGTAAGACCGTTCTATTTACCTGTGAATGTTGACAATTCTTTTTCAAAAGAACTTTTCAAAAAAATGGGGTACTTTGAAAAATTGAGGCCTTTTGAGTTTCTTTTCGACCTTGAAAAGGATCCACTTGAAAGAAACAACCTGGCAGACAGGCCAGAATACTCTGAGGTTTGTGAAAACCTCAGAAATGAACTTATACAGTGGATGAAAAAAACAGATGACCCTCTTCTTTATGGACCTGTATCTGTTCCTGAAGGTTGCAGAATTTCAGTCCCCTGGGGTTATAACCCGGAAGACTGGTGGGAAAAATTATACGGATAATCAGGGATGTATTTTTTCGCAGGTTTCAGCCATCCTTTCAAGATAATACAGGTAGTTTTCCAGAGAAACATCAGGTGGTACACTGTGGTCTGTATAAGGAATATATCCACCTTCCTCCATTAAGGGAATAAGACGATTGATTTCCCTGTCAATGGCATTTTTATCCTGCGCAAGAGCTCTTTTATCAAGACCTGCCCAGATTCTCAATTCCCTGCCATATTTTTTTCTAACCTGTATTACATCCATTCCTGCCTGAACCTCAAAAGGATAAAGAAAATTCAGACCGGAATCAATCCACACGGGTATCAATGAATCAATATTACCATCGCTATCAAGACCGATGTATTTAATGCCCCTTTTCCTGAGAAAATCAACAACCCTCCTGTATCTCGGAAGCATAAATTTTCTAACCATATCGGGCGATATCAGTGGACCGCTTTTACCAGCCATATCCTCCCAGAATGCAAAAGCATCAACTGTTATCACATCAAGTATCTGGTCCATCATTGATATGATAAAATCAGCATTTGCATCCATCATTTCTTCAAGAAATGCTGTATCATCATAGAAAAGCATGCACAATTTTTCTACACCAACCATATTTCGCAGTGGACCGAAAAATCCACCCCATCTATCAGAAATTATGATTAAAGGGTATGGTTTTGAGCGGACATCTTTGAGAAAATTTTTCCAGTCAGGACCTATCCTTTTACTGAGATCCGGCTGCATCCTTTCTTTCCAAAATTTTCTGAATTCCTCTCTGGTTTCAACAGGAAATTTTATAAACTGTGGCATTGAACTTCTTGGATTATCTCTTCTCTCTCTCATCAAAATACCTTCGTGGTTTATGTAGAGGATGTGCCTTTCTGTTTCCTCTATAACTTTTCTTTCAAATGGTGGATTCGGGTGGAACCACTGGCCAAAAGCCTGTCTTCTGTCTGCCCTACCATAAAAATCATTATCATCAAAATCCGGTTTTTCTTTTTTCCACCTTTCAAGTGTTTCAGGCCATGCTCCCCACACCCAGAACATTGCTCTGTCTCTTGGTTTGTATTCCATTGTCGCTATAAATCTTTCAAGATCATTCATCTTAACCTCTCTTTTTAATCGTTTGCTTTATCCATTTTGCGTATTTTTTATCAATATCATCTGCTTTGAAACACATAATTTCAGGTACTTCATAGGGATGATTTGAGATTATTCTTTTCTTAACATCTTCAAGTACTGATTTTTCTGTTTTAATCAAACACAGGTATTCCTTTGACCTTTCAATTTTCTTATTCCACCAGTAGATGCTTGTAATACTGCTGGTAATCTGACAGCATGCTGCAAGATTCTCATTTATCAATATCTTACATATCTTTTCAGCTGATTTTCTGTCAGGAAATGTTGTTATAACAAGAAAAAATTGAGCCATTTAAAATTGTTTGCAGATTTTATCCAGGGTGTCTGCAATTTTTTCTGCATCCATCCTTATAAGTATCTCAATAACAACTGTTTTTTCCAGAATTTTTCTGCTTTTCTCAAATTTTCTTCTTGTTTTTACACTTTCAATATTTGCAAAAAAATGCCAGTAATTGAGAATACCAGGATTTATTCCGTTTTCCTTCATCTTTTCTTTAAATCTCTCTGCTCTTTTCCCATCAGGTAAAAAGAAAGCAAGAAATGTAGCAATCTCTCCTTCTTCATCATAATGTCTTCTGAATGAGATAAAATCATACCCTGAAAGAACCTGTTTTATGATTGCTTTATTTTTTCTGTGGGTCTCTATGATTGATTGAAGTTTCTTCAATTGCGCAATGCCAAGAGCACCCTGAACCTCATTCATCCTGAAATTCGTACCCTTTCTCTTCCTTTCCTCGACTCCTCTTGGAACATCAGTCCTGTGCGGATGACCATGGTCATGATACCAGTCTGCCTGTCGGTAAAGATTTTCATCATCTGTAACTACCATACCGCCTTCACCTGTTGTCAGAACCTTCACATAGTCAAAACTGAAACATCCATAACTTCCAAAAGTTCCAAGTTTTTTTCCTGCATACTGTGCGCCGGTCGCCTGGCAGGCATCTTCCACAACAGGTATATTATTCTTTTTTGAAATATCCATAATACCTGCCATATCGCAGGCGCTTCCCATCATATGAACAGGTAAAATCAGAGATGTCTTTTTGCTCAACTGTGAATTGATATCCTCAACAGATATATTCAGACTTTCATCAATCTCACAGAGAACCGGCTTCAGACCTGCTTCCTCTATTGATTCAATTGTTGCAACAAATGTGAAGCAGGGTGTTAAAACCTCTGATTTCTTTATAAGATTCAATCCTTCAAGAGCTGTTTTCAATGCGGCTGTTCCGCTGCTTACTCCAAGAGCATATTTTGAACCGATAAATGTGGCAAAAGCCTTTTCAAATTCCACAACCTTAAATATCCCCTTTCTCTGTACATCAAATCCGTATCTGAACAGTACCCCTGTTTTCAGTACCTCTGTAACCTGCTGAATTTCTTCTTCTCCAAATACTTCTCTTCCTGGCATTTTATCTCCTTTTGATCAAAAAGCAGAAAGATAGATCTTCTTTATATCATCGCGAGAAAGTTCCACCGGATTATTTTCAAGAGGAACCTTTACCTGCATTGCAGAGTCAACAAGCTGTTCCAGGCAATCTTCCGGAACATTTAATTCTTTAAGGGACCGCGGAATACCCAATGATTCTTCAAAATCCTTCAGAAGCCTTATAAATTCCTCTGCTTTCATTTTTGTACCTGTTAAAAAACCTGCAATTTCTTCAATTAAACCTGATGTAACAGGTATACCTGATTCAACAACATAAGGAAGTAAAACAGCATTACCGATTCCATGACCTATCCCGAAATATCCACCAAGAGGATAGGAAAGGGAATGAACAGCAGTAACCCCTGCGTTCGCAAGGCCAATACCCGCAAGAAAACTGGCATAAAGCATGTTTTCACGACCAGCAACATCATCGGGTTTTTCAAAAACAAGCGGTAGATTCTTCCAGATCAATCTCATAGCTTCAATTGAAATCGGTTTTGTTAAAAAGTTTGCTTTTTTTGAAAGACAACTTTCAATCGCATGACAGAAAGCATCCATACCCGTATATGCGGTCAGCTTTTGAGGCAAACTCAATGTCAGAAGCGGATCAAGAATCGCTGCTTCCGGATAAAGATATTTGCTGTTTATCCCGCCTTTTTTCTTCTCTTTCTCTCTTATGAAAACAGCTGTAAATGTGACCTCGCTTCCTGTGCCCGCTGTTGTTGGCACCATAATCTTAGGCACAGAAGGAAATTTAAGTTTATCAATACCCTGATAATCCTCAATTAAACCGAGATTTTTAATAAGGCCTGCGACTGCTTTTGCTGTATCAAGGGTACTGCCTCCGCCAATCCCGATTGTAATATCACAATTATATTTTCTTGCGATGGAAGCACATTCATTTCCAGTATCAGTGGTTGGTTCACCGGTTATTCCATCATAGACAATAACCTTAATATCCTCATTTTCAAGAAGTTTGATGGCTCTTTTTTTCAGGTCTGCATTTTCTGAAAGAAATCTGTCAATCACAAGGAATGCGCAGCTACCATTAAATTTTTTTGCGACTTCTCCGAGTCGCTCAAAACTATTGGTTCCCGCAAAAAGTTCTGGAGTGCAGACAAATTTAAATTGTTTCATACATTTATTTTATCAAAGATTCATCACTTTTTCCACAAGAGTTGATACCTGCTCAAACATATCCTTCCATGCATCGTTAGAATATCTTGATTTTTCAGAATGGGCAAATGGTACAGCTTCGACTGTCAGAGGAAATGAAATCTCAATTTCTGAAATTTTTCTAAAAAAAACTTTCCAGTCAATAAGTCCGCGACCGGGCTGTATATGAAGGTCCCTGTCTCCCGAATTATCCTGTATATGAAAAATTCTTATATTTTCTTTGATTGCTTCAAAAAATTTTATCAGACCATCCTGTCCATAAGTAATAAAGGCATGCCCTGTGTCAAAACAGAAACCTAAATTTTTGCAGGCAAATTCTCTTTTAAAAGTCAGAAAATGTTCAATTTTTGAACCAAACCGTTCTCCTGAACCAGGAAGCATGTTCTCAAGACATATAATAAGATCAAGTTTTTCAGCAACTTTAATCAATTCATCCAGACTTTTTCCCATCTGACAGAAATATTTATCAAAACCTTCGACACTGACATCAAAATGATTTGTTGTGGGATGAAGAACCAGTGCTTTTGCTCCGAGTGCTGAAGCCTGCTCCATTGAAGGTACAAGCCTCTTTATGGCCTCTTTTCTTTTTGTCTCGTAGAAACAGGAAATGTCATCCTCCTGTGTAAAAGGAAGATGAAAGCTGTAAAGTTCAATTTCCTGCTTTCTGAAATTATCTCCAATTCCTTCAATATCTTTTTTTTCTCTGTTTTCAGTATATCGCCAGTTTGTTTCAAGAGCATCAATGTTTGCATATTTGCACAATTCAATTATTTCTTCCTTTGAATCATACACGCCAGCATCAATACACGCCGCCAGTTTCCATGGGATACTCATCTTTTCTCCTTTTTTGGGATTTTGGATGTTATTATATTTCAAAATTGCCAGAAAAAAAATTGTATGTAGAATAAAATAAGATTTTTTATGAGGAGCTTTTATGAAAATCCCCTTTGAAAACACAGAAGAGGCTTTTGGCAGGATTGAAACAGATAAACCTGTTTACAGACCCCTTGATGAAGTGGTTGTTATTGTTACAGGCAGAAAAATTGGATCCAGCGAATGCAGAATAAAAGTTTGCGATCCTGATCAGGTCTGTTATTTTGAAACTGATCTTGTTTTGAAGAATAACATGGCAACAACAAAATTTATAGCCGGCGGTAAAACCGGAAATCATTATATCTATCTTATCTGGAAGGATGAAAAAAGACCTTATGCAAGATACATAAACTTTTATCTTAAGGCTACCACAATCATTGAATCAGGTGATCAGGATTTTGATTCTCTTTATCCTTTCACAAAAGATTCCATGCTCAGAGGAAGGCGTTCATACATTACGCCGAAAGGAAAATTTGTCGGCTATATTTCAGCTGATACCTGGCATTTTGATGGTATATGGCTGAGGGACTGGATTTACAGTCTGCCCGCATATAAGCTGTGGGAAAATGAAATGAGCTGCGGCATTGACAGATTTGCTGAAAATCAGTCTGATAATGGCATGATACCGGATGGAATTGAAAAAAACGGCAAAACATGGAGGGTTGGGCTTGAATCTGATGTTGAGTACATTTTCACCCTTGGAGTCTGGCAGACATGGAAAGCAACAGGTGATGACCCGTGGATGGAAAAATGTCTCAATGTTATTGAAAAAGCGATGAATTATGTTATTTCAGATGAAAAACACTGGGACAGAACATACCAGCTTGTAAAACGACAGCACAGCTGCGACACATGGGACTTTGATATTGATGGTTCAGGAGACAGCGGAAAACACAGATTTGTCATCGCAAACTGTGACCAGAGCGGTTATTACCTTGCGTTTAAGGCTATGGCTGAAATGTATGAATACCTTGATGATAAAGAAAAATCTGGATTATGGAATGATTTTGCTGAAAAATACAGAGATAGAGCAGTAAAACTTCTCTGGGATGGAACAAAATTTCTCCATCACTTTCACATTGACAGGATTGAACACGGTGATTTTGATGAGAAAAAACAGCTTTCAATGGGAAACACCTGGGCGATGACAAGAAAACTTGCAGAACCAGAACAGGCAAGAAAAATCATCGAAGAATACAGAAAACGTCATAAAGAAACAAAGGATGCCTATCCCTGGTGGAGTTTGCAGCCAGGTTATCCTGATTATCTCGGTTATTTCAAATCCCGCAGTTTTCTCAGTCAGGGAGGTTATGCAAATGGTGGTCTGATGCCCTGGGTTGGTGGAGAACTGTGCAGGGCCTGTTTTATGTATGGAAGGGAAAAATACGGTGTTGAGTTATTGAAACAGTACTGCAATCACATAAGACGAACAGGTGGAGTACAGGTATGGTACTGGCCTGATGGAACCCCGGGCTTCAGAACAACGAACGAAGTAAATTATGCCGGCTGGGGAATGGCTCAGTGGATTGAGGCACTGTTTGAAGGACTTGCAGGTATAAATGATGATATTTGTTCAATGAAAAGAATCACTGTTTCACCGCGATGGGCATGTGCATCCATTGATAGTGTTTATGTCTCAATGGCGTATCAATGTTCTCAGAATTATTTTGCTTACAGAATGGAGATTAACAGAAGAAAAAAAGAAATCAGCATAACCTGTACAGGAAGCGGCGAAAGATTTTTTATAAAAGTACTTGTTCCTGATGGATGGGAAACAAAGGAACTTCTGGTTGATACAAAAAAACATCATGATTTTCGCATAGAAAACCAGGATAAATCCAGATATGTTGTTTTCTGCCTGGAAAGCAGACACATTAATCAATGCACAATTTTCTTTAAGGAATAAACCTGAAAATTATGGTACAATATGGAATAGTATGTTTCTTCCCATGAAAAGAAAACCAAATATTTTGTTTATTCTTGCAGATGATATGGGCTATGGCGATTTCAGTTTTTTTAATGATAACCTTTCTGAAACGCCCGTGCTTGAGACAATCTATAATGAGGGCATCTGCCTGACACAGCATTATTCAGCCTCACCTGTCTGCAGTCCTGCGCGAGCCTGTCTGCTTACCGGAAGATATCCACACAGAACAGGATGCATTGACACTCTTCACATGAACGGGCTGGACAGGCTGGCTGCAGACGAAACAACAATCGCCGATATATTGAAAAATAATGGATATGTCACAGGACTTATTGGCAAATGGCATCTTGGCGCCATTGAAGAACAATATCATCCCAACCGCCGCGGATTTGATGAATTTGTTGGATTCAGGGGTGGCTGGCAGGACTATTACCGGTGGCATATTTCCTATAATGACAAACTGGTAAAATCTGATGGTCGTTATCTGACGGATGTTTTCACAGATGAAGCGGTATCATTTATCAACCGCCATTGCAAGGAGCCATTTTTTCTACATGTTACTTACAACGCTCCGCACCTGCCACTGCAGGTGCCAGAGGAAGAATTGCAGATTTTTCTTGAAAAACCGGGATTATGTAAAGGTGCGGCTTATATCTACGCAATGATCCGGAGAATGGACAGGGGTATCGGCAGGATACTTGAGCAGTTACGAAAATCTGGAATTGAAAACGAAACAATAGTTTTCTTCACCAGCGACAATGGACCCCAGTTCAGCGGCGGTGAGATATCCATGGCGCGGTATAACATGAATTTCAGGGGTTGTAAAGGACATGTTTATGAAGGCGGCATCAGGGTTCCAATGCTTATTCGCTGGCCCGGCGTTATTGAAACAGGTAAAATTATCAATGATATGATTCATTTTGTGGACTGGTTACCGACTATTCTGGACATCTGCGGAATAAAGATTCCTTCCGGGATAAAAAAACTTGATGGTGAAAGCGTTCTGCCTGTGTTAAAAGGCAGGAAAATTGAGCAGCATAAGAGATTCTGGCAGTGGAACAGACTTTATCCTGTTCGGACTTCCAACATCGCCATGAGAGATGGTAAATGGAAACTGGTCAGGCCACTTATTCCAGAAACCAAGGTTGTACCCCGCGAATTTATTGAGGCTGACCGCGCATACACCTATCACCCTGAACAGTTCAGCGATATTCTGCACGCAGATTTCCCTGCGTTCAGGTTTGGAGAAAATCCGCCACAACTTTTCAATCTGGAAGACGACCCTCTTGAAAAGAACGATATAAGTTCAAAACATCCGGATATCGTTGAAAAGATGGACAGGGAAACAGATAAGTGGTTTGAAGAAGTTGAAAAAGAGAGAAAGTCAAGACAGCTGCAGAAAAATTAAAACAATTTCTTTCCGAGTGTAAATCTGAAAAGATTTTCAGAACTTATATGCGCAAAATAGGATATTTCCCTTCTGTGCAGAATGATAAAACCGTTTTTTTGAAAAAATCCCGCAGCCCTTTCAGATACAGTGGACAGATGAATACCCTTCACATTTACTTTCCTGAGATGCTCACAATAGTGTTCAATGAGTTTTTCACCAATTCCCATTCCTCTGTACCTGAAGTCAATGTTTATGTGCAATGTGGCAGGGTATTGTTTTGAAAAATCCGCTTCAAAAAGTTCCTGTCTGAAAAATGACCTTATACAGTTTAGAAGAAAAATAAGATTTTTCCTTTTGAAAAGAATGCCCTTGAAAAAAGTTTTTCTCAACACAACAGGAAGAATCCTTATATTGAATATTCTTTTTTTCCTTTTAACGTTTTTATTCCCTGTCAGATATCCTGCTCTCACTCCATCAACCTCTGCTATAAAAACAGATTCAGGTTCATAATCCGTGTGATACATTGTCAGCAGGTCTGCGATAATCTCCCTTCCTTCAAAAAAATTTTCAACAGGCAACCCTGAAAAAGCTGTTTCACAGCACAGTTGTCTTACGAAAACTCTGTCCTTTTTGTCAAATCTTCTTATGTTTATTTCCGGCAAGATTTATCCTCCAGAACGCAAAAACTTATGGTGGGAAACTGACCCAGAAGTTTGCTGTATTCAACACCGCTTGTTTAACCCTGAACAAACTACTTTTTTCTTAATCCTTTAATAAATTCGTCAACGTCTGTTGCGGCAAGTGTCAGAATTTTTACACTTCCCCTTGCTCCGATTTCTAAAGAAATCCTTGTCACTGTCTCGTTGTCAGACGCTTCAAGAATTGTTATGAAATCATATGGACCAAGCACCGCATACTGAGAAATAATCTTTCCGCCCATTCTTTCAACTTCTCTGTCAACCTCTTTTATCCTTTCCGGTTTTAATTTCAAAGTCTTTGCACCCTGCGAAGTGAGGGTGCTCAGCATTATATAAGTTGGCATCTTTATCACCTTCCTTTCCTTGATTCAAGCCGTCTTGAAAACATTTTTGCTCTTGTATGAAGATTCACCATTGATGAGGGGAATTTGTGGAAAATCTTTGATGGTCGGCAATGCTCATCCTGTTTTTTCAACCTTGTCATAGGCATCACCTCCGCTTTTATCTTACCCACCCTAACAAAAAGTGTCAAGATTTTACTGCAAGAACATAAAACCTTCTCTTTATTATTAAGGTTTGAATCAAATGGAAGTAATAAACCGCAGTGAATCGTCGGTAAAGATTTTTGATATGCAGTTATATGTCGATTATAATAAGAAAATATGAAAAAAATTTCAATCATATGGAAAAGCAGAAATCGGGGTGAAATCAGTGTAAGGGAAGGAAGGCTTGTTGAGGTTTCATCCGATAAAGGTGAGATAAAAGGCAACAGATTCCATTTCCACTCTGATGGTGAAAACCGTCTTGCTATGGTGGTTGATGGAAAAAAGCGTCATGGAAGTCACGGAGCAATTGTGAATGTAAGGACAGAAATAAACCCATTCAGTTTTTTTGTTGAGCATGTGAATGCTGAATATCCAATTTAT
>CAZHJN010000043.1:0-15757 GCA_964532995.1 uncultured bacterium | reverse complement strand
ACTTCAATATCTCCTTCCTTAAATCCCCCTTAATCCCCCTTTTCCAAAGGGGGAAGGAAGAACTGGAAAAAAGGGGGAATTATTTTTGAATTAGAAATCTTATTGCTTTTTCTGTAAGAAACAGATCGAGTTGAAAAAGTCCTTTCCACCATGTGGAAAATGATTTTCTGTCTCCGACATTCTCGGTATAATAACCGGCTGCCTTTTTCTCAAGTATTTTAATATCTTTTTCTATAATGCGAAACCTTTCAAGCATTTCTTTTTTTATCACAGAAGGAATTTCATCTTTCATCGGAGTCCACCATCTTGCCTCTTCCTGCAGAAACATAAGTTTTGTCCACAGAAGTTCTGCTTCAACACTGATTGCCAGAGCCTTTCCAAAAATACCTTTTAATGCTCTTTTCTTTATAATTGATAGGACATTTTCAAGGTATCCTATCCTCCTGATAAATCCCGGACCAGGCGCACTGCTTGAAATTACCCAGAAAATGTCATCAAGAGAAAATCTTCCGAATTCTGCCGGTATGCCTATCTCACGCGCCACAACCTTTGATATTTCCTTTAAATGGTGAGAATCTGTTTTCCCTGAATATGCACAGGAGGCAAAATACGCAGTATTATAAATAGAAAGTGTCCATGGTGGAGAAATAGGAGCAAAAGAATGGGCTCTTGCCCAGTTTGTTGCAATAACCCCTTTGATCTTCAGTTTTTTTGCAATCTCGATCATCATCACAGGATTCAGAACTCCTCTTATAAAGGAAGGTGAAAACAGCATGTCAGAACAGTTATAAACAGCACATGCAACCCAGAAATTCCTGTTGAATTTTGACATAATACGAGTCTGCGGAAAGCTTTTCGGATAACCGGTCTTTCCGTCAGTACCGATCATATCTCTTACTCTTTTTTCAAGATCCTCAAAATAGTTCGCGTCTTTTTCAAGCCTGGAAACAGGAATCTGTTCTTCGGCTTTAAATTTATTTCTTGCATCAGAAATTACAGGTTTATTGCCGCCCACTGACACTTCATGGGTTATTCTGTCCGTATCATTATATTCCCACACAACAGGAATCACACCTTTATCAATTTCTTTCAGCATATCAAGACGGTTTTCAGTGAAAAACATATCTGCCCAGAATAATGGTATTCTGTTATACCTTTTTACTGTCTCCCACACATATCCGGTATGTTCAAGGTAGAAGCCAATTTTCCCTTTTTTTCTTACCATCTCCCGGCACTCAGGACAGAACCCAAGCTGGAATGTCTCATCCTGACCCACATGTATATATCTGCTTTCAGGATGAAGTTCACATACAATATTTATGAGGTTTTCAAGATATTTTTTTACCTGCCTTTTCAAGGGGCAAAGCTGCTTCGGATAATCAGGATTTTCAAAAAGATGTTCTGTGCCGACCAATCTTGAAAGATATTCCACATGGCCGAAACTTTGAACAAGCGGGATCCATTCAATTCCATTGTCCGCTGCAATTGCTATCAATTCTTTCAGCTGTGATTTTGTGTATCTTTCAGAGGCAGGAAATTGATTTTTAAGTGGAATATATGGAAGCCTGTGTTCATATTCAACAAGGACGCCATTTATTCCCCAGCGAGCCAGAATTCCTATGAATTTTTTGAAAGATTCAAAAGGTATTTTTGGACCTTTCAGGTCAATATGCACGATTCTTTTTTCAATTGCGGGCTTTCCTGAAACCCAGTCTGCGAAATTTCCCATTTCAGATAACCCTGGTTTTCCCGGGATTTAATGAAACCGAAAAGGGTTTTTCACCCGGTACAAAAATCTTGAGGGTTTTTGTTTTCCCTGACAGGTTTTCAATACTGAGTTTCTTTATCTTTCCTTTTTTCATTTCAGCGCTGACAATAAAACCGTCTCCTGCAAAGATGTTTTTGAAAGAAACATCTTTCCATTTTTTTCCACAGCAAACAAGAACCCTAAGGGTATCGCCTGTGACATTTGCGCAGATTCCATTAATAGCCCAGACCATTGCTGAATGAGCTGTGAGAAACCAGTTATTGAATGGCTCAGAATGGTAAAAAAATCTTTCGGGTATAGCACCGTGATAGTTTGTGTATTTTGATGCATTTTCAAGAATCTTCATACAGAGCCCGTCTCCGCTTCTTGCAAGGATTCTTATGACCCACCAGTTAGCCCAGGGAAACATTTTTTCAGCATATCTTGTAACGCCGTGGAAGTTGTACATATCAAGATTGACATCATAGTTTTCCATCATTCTCTTAATTGTTGGTCTGAGTGATGGATGGTTTGGAAAAAGGTCAAAAATCAATGATCCCCAGTGAGGAAGCTTTCCTCCCATAAATGACTGCATCACATTATTACCATCAACATTCATATTCAGACCTGCTGTAATCTTTTTTATCAATTCATCAATGTTCTGAATCAGTGGCTTTTCACCAATGGCTTCTGCTGCAGTTTTATATTCCATCAGAGCCCTGAGTGTAATCGCACAGGTCCAGGTATCATTGATTTTTTCTATCACCGTTGATTCATCAACACCCTCGCATTTTGTTACTATAATGTGACTTCCCATATCAAAAAGGAATCCATCAGCAATGAAGAGAAGAAGCTGCTCGGCAAAATGAAACATTTTTTTGAGAAATTCATTATCCTTTGTGTATCTATAAAACAGAAAAATCTGATAAGCCCACATCGCGTTGTTGTGAATCTGCTCTGTAAGAAAGTTGTATTTTGTGAACCTGTTTTCTTCAACGGTCCATTCAAGTCTTATTCCTTTTCTTCCGTGTTGTTGGGCAAGTTTTCTTCCTTCATCTTCATAAACAAGAAGATGCTCAAGAACTTTTTTTGCCTCGCAGATGTTTCCGGTTCCGATTAAGGCTTCAACTGCGAAACACGCGTCCCAGAACATCACAGATTGCCAGAGATACGGCATTATTCCGACCGGCAGGAAACCCGATGGGTGAAGATTTGCTTTGATGATATACCTGCTTGCATTATAGATATGGGAAATTTTTCCATCCGGAATTTTCAGACTCATGGTGGAAGAATACCTTCGCCAGTGTTCCCTGTGATCATTATAAATTTTGTAAAAATTAGAATTCTGGCATTTTGAAAGTATTCTTCTGGCTGCTTTTTCAAAATCAGCATCATCTCTTTCATCAACGGCTATAAGATACCTTGTAAAGGATTGCCCTGCTTTCATTCTGCATGTTCTCAAAACTGCTGTGAAATCTGTTTTCCCGGGATACTCATGTTTTGCTGGCATACCGGGACAATCAAACCAGCTCAGTGCAACGCCTCTAATTTTTTCTTTTGAATATTTGCACACAATAAGAGACTTTTCAAAAACTGTCTCCAGAGAAAAACTATCCATAATCACCGGTTCAGGATAAATATCAAGTCTCGCCTTTGATGGCGCATTAAGGAAAAATTGAATTGAGGCTCCTGAATCAGGGCTTTTGAGAAATCTGTAATGCTCAACAAGGATATGGTCGGATGTGAGAAAAGTTGTAATCTGGACTTCCATCTCCTGAAGGGAAACATTGTCAAGCTGTTTGTAAAATGTTGTGACAGTTGCTGTTTCAGGATCAAAAAACTGCTTGCAGTCCCGCGGAACAACTATTTCGTCATTGATAAGTGCGTTTGAAGAGAATTCAAAAAGAGGAATAATCCGCCCGTAAACAAGGTTTGAGTCAGAGTATATCCTGCGGTCAGATTTATACCAGCCACGACAGTACTGGCCAAATATACTTGAATAATCGCTATTTTCCCACCAGCTATCTCCTGAACCGGTTATATTTATCATTACTGCATCAACGCCATTTGCAAGATATACCGGATGATAGTGCCTGTCAGGAAAACAGCAGCCATAAAAAGTTTTTTCGAATTCTTTCATCAGTGTTTTTCAACAAGTAAAAGAATTTTTCTGGCTGTCTTTTCAAGATCGCGGTTTATGAAGCGGTAATCATATTTTTCCATAAGGATTTTTCTTTCCATAGCTGATTCTTTCAATCTTCTTTCTATGCTTTCCGATGTTTCTCCCCTTTTTTTGAGCCTGTTTTCCTGTTCTTTCATTGAGGGTGGAAGAATGCCTACAAGCATTGCTTCAGGATACTTCTTTTTTATCTGAAGTGCTCCCTGAGTGTCAATTGTCAGCAGAACAATTTTATCCTTTTTTATGTTTTCTTCGATAAATTCTTTTGAGGTACCATAATAATTGTCATAGACCTTTGCCCATTCAGCAAAAAATCCCTGTTCAATCTTTTTCTTAAAATCACTTTCGCTTATGAAATGATAGTCAATGCCATTTCTTTCATCCTTCCTCGGGAACCTTGTTGTAAATGAGATGGACACCACCATATCATCAAAATGTTGTTTCATGAAATTAACAAGGGTGGTTTTCCCTGTTCCTGAAGGCGCTGAAAGGACAATAATTTTTGCCTTACGGGGTTGCTTTACCCTTTGTTTTGAGGTCATTGATCATACGGGTGGCTATGTCAAAAAAGGCGGTATAATTATCCCTGACAAACTCCCATTGTTTTATCGCTTTGTCTATCTGTCCGTTTTTTTCATAGGCATGGGCGAGCACATCATCAACATAATCCGGATGAGGATATTTTATGGCTTTCTCAAAATATTTCACAGCATTGGGATAATCTTTGCCTTTGTGATAGTATGTCCAGCCCAGCTCAAAACAGATATCATATTTGTTTGCATTAAAAGGATAGGTGAGACCTTTTTTCAAAAATTTTATTCCCTGGTCATACCAGAATTGCTTTTCTTCTTCTGTTTTCACCATAGCATAAATGTTGTAAGCCATATGCCAGCCACCTATTGTCCATACCAGAATGTAGCTTGGTTGAAGCCATGCGATCGCTTCAAGCAGTGGAAGGATTTTGTAATGCTGTCCGCTGTGCCAGTATGTTTCCATGTTCAACCACAGCAGATCAGCCGCAAGACCCTTAAAGCCGCCGAGGACAAGACTTCCTGCCATCTGACCCGGCATCAACAGCAGGGCGCTTTCAAGGTTCTCAGCCTTTTTACGATAATCAATCTGTACCTGAACAAGATGCACTCCGACAAAAAGAATAACGATGATAAGAAAGTATCTATAACCCTTTTTTCTCATATTTCCCTTTTCTCAAAAAAATAAAGCGCAACATAAAGAGCAATGCAGACATAAAGAATTCCATACAGAATTGTGTATCCCACATAACCCCAGCTCACATTAAGACCGACGACAATTTTGTCCCTGATATTGAAATTTTCATAGTTTGGAACAAGGGTATACAGCATATCTGTAAGACCTCTCACAATAATGTTTTCTGTCCTTTCCACCAGTTCTTTCCCGTATGAGGTCAGATGCCCAACAATGTAAAGGAAGAATGAACAGATAATATTGAATGCATCTGAGGTAAATGTTCCGAGGGCAAGCGTAATACCACCTATCAGTATGAGTTCAAAAAATATCAGAAGCAGAGTTTTGAAAACCTGTAAATCAGGAGGGCTTTTTTTGAAAAGCAACAGTCCGATGAAAAAAACTGTCATCAGAATAAAATTCACAAGAACAATCATTGACACTCCAAAGAACTTACCCAGCACAAAATCAGAACGTCTTATTGGTTTGGTTAAAAGGGTGTAGATTGTCCTTCTTTCAATCTCTGCGGAAATAGCATAAAGCGAACCAAAAATAGCCATGAGTGCACCGAAAAACTCAATTGCGGAAAAACTCACATCCTTTATCATTTTCAGTTCTTCTTCAGCTGTAAGGAATGAGAAAAGTTTTGAAGCGCCAATCACAATCAATGCAAAAATGAGTATGATATAGAGCATCTTTTTCCTGATTGATTCCCTGAATGTGTTACGCCCAATGAGCCACATTTTTTTCATGATCCTTCTCCTGTCATTGTTGCAACCTGGTTATCAAAATTACATATTGTCTTGACAAAAAGGTCTTCAAGATTCTGTGCCTGATACTGTTTATTCAAACCATCAAGGGTACCTGTAGCAAGCAGATAACCCCTGTGAAAGATGGCAATTCTATCGCAAACCCTCTCAACCTCTGAAAGAAAATGGCTGGAAAGAAGGATTGTTTTACCCTGTTCCTTCAATTTCAATAAAAGGTTTCTTGTATCCCTGCAGCCAATAGGATCAAGACCTGTGGTCGGCTCATCAAAAATCAAAATCTCAGGATCATTGATGAGACTTGCAGCAAGTCCTATTCTTTCAAGCATCCCTTTTGAATAATGTCTCAGATGGAGCCTTTTTGCATTCTGCAATTCAACCAGTTCAAGCAATTGTTCTATTCTGCTTTTCGCTTTTTGCGAATCAAGAGAATATAAACTGGCGTAAAACTGAAGAAGTTCAGGACCAGTAAGATAGTCGTAATAATAAGGGTTCTCAGGCAGAAAACCAACATGCTGTTTCATGTTTATGTCATCAGGTGTTTTTTCCATAATATAAGCCTGTCCCGAGGTGGGAAACAGTATACCGAGCAAAAGTTTCAGGCATGTGGTTTTACCCGAACCATTCGGACCCAGTATCCCGAAAATTTCTCCCTGGTTGACTGAAAGGTTCACCTTTTCAAGGCCTATAACGGTTTTCTTTTTCCCGATACGGTAGTGTTTTGTAAGGTCTTTCGTTTCAATAATTGCCATGATTTCCTCCTACTGCTGTCAGAAAAATTATTCTGTATTTTAACACAAATTTACCCGTCCACAAAACCGCCAAAAATCATTCTGACAAGCCAAGCAAGCATATCGGACTTACTGCCAAATTCTCCTATCCTGACAAGTAAATGATTCACTGCAGCATCAAGTTGCTTTTTCAAAATCTTTTCATTTCCTTCCCTGTCAGTGATGTCGTCAAGAATCTGAAATGCCTTGCCGAACAGTACACCGATCTCTTTAAGCCTTCTACTTTGCCGGCTGCTGCATCTGCCTGCAATCGCGGGTATTTCAAAACAGAGGGAAAATAACTCACCTGTTTTTTTCATGTCTATCCAGTTTTTGGTCTTATCGGATATTGTTTTGTTTTTAAAAATCATATCAAGGGATTGTCCTCCTGCCATGCCGTTTGATCCAAGCGCATCGCATGTTCTTATCACCACTTCTGTTATTCCACACCTTGCAATCTCCCTTATGCCCAGGCACAAAAGCGCATCCCCTGCAAGAAGCGCCTGATCTTCCCCGAATTTCTTATGACATGTGGGTTTACCTCTTCTGAAATCATCGTCATCCATACATGGCAGGTCATCATGAACAAGAGAAAAACAGTGAATAAGTTCTATTCCGCAGGCTGCTGGAAGAATTTTTTTTGCAGGTACTCCAACAATTTTTGCAACAGACATAACCAAAAGTGGTCTTATTCTTTTCCCGCCCGGAAATACAGAATAGTACATTGATTTTTCAAGTTTCTTCGCCATACCACCTGTATGTCTGAGACATTTCATAAGATAAAGGTTTATTTCTTTCAATGATTTTTCTATCTTCTTATCCACGGTATACCTTTTTTAATCGTGAAACACCAAATCTCGTCATGATTTCCTGAGGAACCGTCCTGCAAATTTGAGCCATATCCTCAACAGACAACTGAGAATCAAGGAAAATAACCTGTGACCCTTCTTTTGTTGAACTGTTTACCTGGAGAATTGTCTGATCCATGCAAATCCTTCCCCTGATTGGGAAAAGCCGGTTATCGCATTTCATGAAAAATCTATTTGAAAGACACCTGTCAAGACCGTCTCCATAACCAAGCCCGACAATTGCAATGGTTGTGTTATCGGGACATATGTAGGTTGAACCATAACTGATGCAGGTGCCTGCAGGAACCTGTCTTACAAGCAAAATATCAGCTTTTCCTGTTATGGCATATTGAAGCCCGGGTATTTTCTTAAAGATGCGCAAAAAAAGTGTTGGATATACACCGTATAAAAGAAGGCCGGTTCTCACCATTGAGAAACCCTCAACACTTTCAGGGACATTGACGATACCTCCTGAATTTGCAACATGGGTAATCCGTCTGTATCCTGCTGGTATCTGCTCAAGCGCTGCATTGAAAACTTCAATCTGTTTCAGGGCAGACTTCTTATCCGGATTTTCAGAATCAGAAAAATGGGTAAAAATTCCTTCAATCTTTATTCTTGTTTTTTTAAGGATTCTCACAACTTCTTTCAGCTGACCCGGAAGAAGCCCTATCCTTCCCATGCCTGTATCAACCTTTATATGAATGGAAAGATTTTCCGCTGTAAGAATGCTGTTGATAAAATCAGGGGAGGCTGCTGTGAGTGAAATACTGTAATCAATCGCTTTTCTGACCAGTGAAGCTGACACAGGACCAAGTACAAGGACGGGTTTTTTTATGCCTGCTTTCCTGAGGCAAATTGCTTCATCAAGGGTCGCCACTCCAAACCAGTCTGTGTGTCTTTCAATTTTTTTGCTTACAGAAATTGCGCCGAGTCCATATCCATCACATTTCACACAGGCAAGAAGCTTTTTACCGGTTATCTTCTTAAGAGTGCGAACATTGTTCAGTATGGCATCAAGGTCAATTTCAAGAATTCTTCTGCTGTATCTCATTTTCCGCTATCTCTTTTTTTATCTGTTCAACAACCTCTACAGGATTTTCACTTTCTGTAATGGGTCTGCCAATAACAAGATAATCAGCTCCTGAGCGAACCGCCTGACAGACAGTTGAAACTCTTTTCTGGTCATCAGAACAGGTCCCGGGTCTTATACCCGGACATACCATCAAAAAATCCCGGGGAAATTTCTTTCTCAAAAATTCAAGGTCTCTGGCAGAACAAACAATACCATCTATTCCGCTCTCAAAAGCCATCCCTGCAAGTCTGGTAATATGGGTCTCCATATTCTCATTTATTCCGATTGATTCCAGGTCTTCCTGCTCAAAAGATGTCAGAACAGTAACCCCGATAATTTTTGTTTTGCTGCCCGATCTATTTCTTCCGGATATTGCAGCTTTAAGCATATTGATTCCGCCTGATATGTGAACTGTCAGAAGCTCAGGTTGCATCCTGCAGGCATGATAAACAGCGTGTTCAACCGTATTTGGAATATCAAAAAATTTCAGATCAAAAAAGACTTTTTTCTTCTCTTTCTGAAGGGTTTCAATAATGTCCACACCAAAAGCCATCAGAGGGACAGAACCGATTTTATAATGAGAAACCGATGAACCGAGCAACTGTATAAGTCTTTCAGCTGTTCTTCTATCGTCAATATCAAGGCTTACAACAAGTTCAGCCATTTTTTCTCCCTGTGCTTTCAAGAATGGCAACACACACCAGAATCAGAAATGCCTGACAGAAAACAACAAGCCCTCCGGAAAAATCCAGTTCTGGCAGCAGCAGAACGCCAAGCCCTGTGGCAAGGGTTAGAAGATAACAGAAACCCACTGCCTGAATCTGGTTCATGCCCAGTCTGACGAGCCTGTGTGAAATATGGTTTGTGTCGGCTTCAAAAATTGGTCTTTTATTTTTTATTCTTATATAAATGACATTAAGGGTATCAAAAAATGGCAGGGAAAATATAAGCAATGGACTCAGGACAGGAAGAACGCTTTGCTGTGGCTGGTATCTGTAATAGGTTCCCATAATCGCAAGGCATCCAAGGAAATATCCCAGGAAACTGCTTCCACATTCTCCGAGGAAAATCTCGCCTTTCGGGAAATTATACCTGAGAAAACCGAGAACACCACCCAGAAAACACGCAAGAAGGGTTGAGATAAAAAGCTGACCATTTGTCGCAGCAGCAAAGAAAAATATACCTCCTGCAATAAAAGCCACTCCTGCAGCAAGACCGTTTGTGTGGTCAAGAAGGTTGAAACTGTTCATGCAGATAACAATCCAGCCAATAGTGAAAATAAGTTGAAGTATCACACTTGAAGAAAAGAACGAAATCTTGATGCCTGCAAGAAATGTAATAAGTCCGCAGATTATCTGAAATCCCAGTTTCACCAGGGGTCTTAAATGGTACATGTCATCAATAAATCCGGCTATTACAACGATCGCAGAGGTTATAAGAAAAACCGCCAGTTTTGGAACAACAGAGGAGATGCCGGCATAATACCCATACAAATTCTGCGGAAGAAACTTTCCCGATATAAGCCCGACAATGATTGTTGCCAGAATTGAAAAATAGAGGGCTATGCCACCTGTAAGCGGTGTTGGTAGTGTGTGTATCTTTCTTGACGAAGAAGGATGATCAAGAACTCTGAAAACAACCGCAAATTTTCTTGCAAATGGAACAAGAAGCAGGGAAAGACACAGAGAAACCAAAAAGACTCCTGAATAGATAATTTTCCACATATACTAAACAGAGTATCTACACGCTCTCTGTTCCTGTAAAAATTCGCCTTTTATCTGGCAAATTCTATTTCTCTCTTTTCCCTGATTACAGTTACTTTTACCTGCCCTATGTATTTCAGTTCTTCTTCAATCTTCCGTGCTATATCCCTTGCAAGAAGTATTGCCTGCTGATCACTGATCTCTTCCGGTTTCACGATAACCCTGATTTCCCTTCCAGCGGATATTGCATATGCCTGGTCAACGCCCTTGAAAGAAGAACTGATTTTTTCAAGTTCCTCAACGCGGCGCAGATAACTTTCAAGCGTATCCCTTCTGGCTCCCGGTCTTGTTGCGGAAAGCGCATCGGATATCTGAACAATGACTGTGTAAGGTGTAGCAATATCAAGGTCCTTGTGATGATTCATCGCAGCATCAACCACTTCCTGTGGTTCTCCACACCTTTTCAAAATATCCGCGCCAATGTCAGGGTGACTTCCTTCAACCTCCTGATCGAGGGCTTTGCCGATATCATGAAGAAGCGCAACCCTTCTTGCAATTTTTGGGTTAAGGCCTATTTCAGCGGCAATCATTCCAGCCAGATAAGCAGACTCCTTTGCATGCTGAAGCACATTCTGACCATAACTTGTTCTGTATCTCAGTCTGCCGATGAGTTTTATTATTTCCGGATTCAGATTTTCAATACCAAGGTCAAAAGCCACATTTTTCCCTTCTTCAACAAGTTGTTCTTCCATTTCCTGGGTTGTTTTTTGAACCACCTCTTCAATCCTTCCAGGGTGTATCCTGCCATCTGCTATGAGCCTCTCAAGAGCAATCCTTGCGATTTCTCTCCTGTAAATGTTGAACGAAGAGATTGTGATCGCCTGAGGGGTATCATCAACAATCAGATCAACACCTGTAGCAGACTCAAATGCGCGAATGTTTCTTCCTTCCCTTCCTATGATCCTTCCCTTAATCTCATCATTTGGCAGGCTCACAACAGAAACAGTGCTTTCGGTGGCTGCCTCAGAGGCAAGTCTCTGCATGGCTGAGAGAAGGATTTCTCTGGCTTTCTTGTTTCCGATTTCTCTTGCTTCTGCCTCTATCTTTTTTATAATCTCAACAGAACTGGACCTTGCATCTTCTTCCATGGCTTTTAGAAGGGTATCCCTTGCCTGATCCCTTGTCATTCCTGATATTTCTTCCAGTTTTTTTATTTCCTGCTCTATTTTACTGTTAAGCTCATTAATCCTCTGCTGTATATGGTTTTCTTTCTCGCCAAGCTGCATCTCCCTTGTGGCTATTTCGGATTCTCTTTTCTCAAGCAGTTCAGCCTTTTTTTCAAGTAGAATTTCCCTCTGGTTTAATCTTCTTCCCAGAAATTGAAGCTCCTTCCTTTTGTTTCTGGTCTCTTTTTCAAACTCAGAGCGAAGCCTGTATAATGTCTCCTTTGTCTGAATATCCAGCTCTTTTTTCTTTGTCAGAGCAAGGTTTTCTGCTTCCCTTATGATCTCCCTGGCTCTTTCTTCGGCTGCTCTGATGGTTCTTTCTCCAACAAACTTTCTCCACAGGTATCCTATAAGAAGCGCAAGAGCGCCCCAGAATATGAACAGCGGTATAATAATCGGCGTTGAATTTGGATTAATGGTAACCACCCCCTTACACGAAATCAGGGAAATCCGGAATGGTTAAACAGGCAGGTACAATTGCTTACTTATTAAAAACTTATCTTCGCCATACAAATAAAGGGTTACAATGGTTTTTTCCATTTCATAACCTTATCAATTGTACTGACCTGATTCCTGGAAACTTCCCGATTTCATCAATTGTTTTTTTATCTGTTTCCTGGTCTAAATTCAAAACTGTTATCGCGGGACCGCCCTTAATTTTGCGTCCCATTGTCATAAATGCTATATTTATACTTTTTGTGCCCAGGATCCTGCCGATGTGTCCGACTATCCCGGGTACATCATCGTTCCTGCACACAATAATTGCTCCTTCTGGCACTGCCTCGACAGAATAACCATCAATCTTGACAATCCTGGGTTCAGAAGCAACAACAGTGCCTGCAACTGAGAAACTATTTCCATCAGCAGTTGCTTCAACTGTGATAAGATTGGCAAATTGTTCGGCAGATAATTTTTTCTTTTCAATAAGTTTCACGCCCTTTTCTTTAATGATCAGCGGTGCATTTACATAGGTTACAGGCTGAAACCATCCAGCAAAACCTCTGGTGAAATACACTCTCAGAGGGCCTGTATCATAATTGGCTAATTCTCCTGCATACTCCACGGTTAAACATTCAGGCATTTTTCCTGCCATCTGACCGAGGAATAATCCCAGTTTTTCTGCGAGGGTTAAGTATTCCCCGAACAGTGATATTACCTCCTTGTCAATTGATGGAACATTTACCGCATTTCTGATAATCTTGTGGACAAGCGCATCCACTATCTGCTGGCAGACATCTTTTGCCACATTTATCTGGGCTTCTTTTGTTGAAGCACCCAGATGAGGAGTAACAATTACATTATCAAGCCCTATCAGAGATTGACAATCAGGCGGTTCCTTGCAGAAAACATCAAGGGCTGCACCTTTTACCTTTCCGTTTCTGATATATTTCTCAAGTACAGACTCCTCAAAAAGACCGCCTCTGGCAACATTGACTATCATTACACCGTCTTTCATCATTGAAAAACATTTTTCTGAGAGAATATTTTGGGTCTCCTTTGTCAGCGGAAGGTGCAGTGTAATAATATCCGCCTGCCTGCATAATCCCTCAAGTGTAATAAGACTTACCTCAAATTTCTGTACCTCGTCCTCAGAAACATAGGGGTCATATGCAATAACATTCATACCGAATGCCTTTGCATAATGAGCAACCCTTTTGCCGATTCTTCCAAGACCAATAATCCCGAGTGTCTTGCCGAACAATTCAATTCCCATAAAACTTTTTCTATCCCACTTACCGGATTTCAACGTACAACAGGCAGCAGGAATCCGTCTTGCCATCGCCAGAATAAGAGCAAATGTGTGTTCTGCAGCAGAAAGGGTATTTCCTTCAGGAGCATTCATCACAATGATGCCCCGCTGCGTGGATGCACCAACATCAATGTTGTCCAGACCAACACCTGCACGACCTATTATTTTTAATCTCTTACCTTTTTCCACAACAGCGGATGTGACCTTTGTGGCACTCCTGACAATAAGAACATCAAACTCACTGATTACCTCAATGAGTTCCTGTTCAGTCATTTTTCCCTTTTCCACAACCTCAAATCCTGCTTTTTTCAGGATTTCAATACCCTGACTCTCTATATTGTCTGCTGCAAGCACCTTTATTTCCATCCAATCTCTCCACACTAAAATATTTACGATAAAATTTTATCATGAATTGGCTTTATGTCAAAACCAGAGGGTCAGCACAGACTCATTTATTGATTCAAAATCTGGATTTTCACACAGAAAAAAAGACCGGTTTGCTTTTTGTTTCTGTTGTTTATTCTATAAGAATCGCACAGAAGCTGTGTGGTGGTAAGTTCTTGATTTTAATTGTTTTACCTTTCAACTCCACTGATTCTGAAACAGTACCTCTGATACCCAGAACCTTCAACCTGGAATTTTTTGAAACATCCAGTTTTCCTGTATCAACAAAAACATTTCCTGATTTTTTCTCATTATCTGAAAGATTTGTTACAAGAACAAGGCATCTTCCCTGATCAGATTGCCACAGGGATGGAAAAAGCCAGAATTCCCTGCACTCCACTGCTTCTGTTGGAGAATATGCAGGGTTATGAAGCTTCACGGGTTTCCCTGGTAAAGCCATCATTGCATCCCAGAGTGGTTTTATGTAAGCTGCTGCTTTTTCAAAGGGAACACCCGGTTCCAAAACAGGATGACCCGTCATACCAAAAGCACTGCAAAGCGCTGCTGCTTTGCTACCAGAAAACTCAGCCCTGTCTTTCAGATTTCCGCTGATCAGATGTGCTCCTGAACAATCCAAACAGGAAAAGTATGCTGTACTCTCAGGAACAGTCAGCAGTTCATCATGTTTGATTGAAAGTTCTCCGCAAAGGGCAACATCGATGCAACTCTGCGTAAAGGCAAAAGGAAATCCTGTATGACCGATAATTGCTCCATATCTACCGACCCTGTTCCTCATTGCCTTAAGATACATGAAATATGCGTAGCTTGACCAGTGTATCAAACTGGTTTTTGTAAAACCCATTGCATGGGGAGAATTCCAGTCAGGATAAAATCCATCCCAGTCTCTTTGCAAAAAATCCTCAAACCATGTCTGATACATCTGATACTGTTCACAACCCCTGATGTAGGTGAGAACGCGCATGCCGCGCTCGTGACACCTGTTTACAAAAGCCTTAAACCATTCAGGATCTTTAACAACATAGTCAGCAGGAGGTTCACAGTTTGTTCCAGGATTTCTCATCCAGAACTGATGAATAATCATAACATTTGCACCGACGTCTGCTGCTTCATCAACCCTTTTGATGTCCGGGTTGCCTTTGAAAAGCTGGGGTGGCTGACAGGCAACCTGTTTTATCGGCATCACAACCCAGGGCCAGTCTTTTTCAATTTGAGCGTATGGATACATACAATGGGCAACCCTGCAACCCAGCACATTATTTCTGAAGGCAATATCTGTGCTTTTTTCGTTTTCTGTCCTGGATGTAAGAAATATCATGCCCCATTTGTTTCTGTATCTTGATGCCGCAGATACATTTATCTGGATGCCCTGAAGGATATACCACTGCAGAGCCCATTTGTTCCCCTGTCTACCGCCATAGGTCATTGTGTACTGCCTGGGAGTATCATTGAAACTGGTCCACTCATCGAGGACAAACTCAATCTTATTGCTGAAAAATTTTGTATTTTCCCACCCGAGATCTATTGAGGCAAGAGGCCACAGTTCTCTCTGACAGGAAATATCCTCGATGTTTTTATAAAGATCCATTCCATAGAATACATGTGTTGTTGAATAATCTCTTTTATACCATGGCTCGCGCGTAAAATATCCCCATCTTGCTGATCTTGCGGAACAGACATCAAGAAAAATATTCATCGATATTTCACTGAGGATAAAACCTTTATTTTCCTCAGTATCAAATGACTGTTCACAGAATACAGCACCCTCAGGATGCACCTGGTATATCTGAGTTATTCTTATAAGCCCACCTGCAATGAATGCTTCGTTTCTTATGACAATTCTGTCCTGATCCACTGAATCAACAGATAATTTTGATTTTGTTTCACACAGCCTGTATGCCCTGCCATCAATCACAAACTTCAGACCGCAGATTGTGTCTCTTTCAGAAAGCAATCTATGTGCTTCTTTTTCATTTTTACAGGTAAATTCAGTTATTTCACCGCCTTTTTCCGCATCCCAGGTAATTCTGCCGGAGCCGGTTTCAACAGTAATTTTTTTTCCTTTCACGCTCAATTTCAACATGGTT
>CAZHJN010000042.1:0-16152 GCA_964532995.1 uncultured bacterium | reverse complement strand
AAAGGGGGAAATGAAATAAGATCAAAGAAGAATTTGAAAGAGGATTGCCAGGGCTTCATATGAAATACTGACCCTGTCCAAGTTTTACCCTTCCAAAATATTCAAAGAGCATCTGAATCAATCTTCCATTTGCGCTTGCATTGGGCTGCCAGGGGCAGAATGCTGGATCATTGTCTGCAAACCTTTCAAGCATATAATATTCTTCGCTCATTCCATATCTAATCTGCGCCCACAATGTTTCAAATGCTTTTTCTTTTTCTCCTCTCTTCATCCAGCCAAGAAACCAGCAGAAATCAGAATAAGACACATACCAGGTATGCCCTGCCCATGGGTCAGAAGCATAACCTCCTCTGAACAGGCCGTCTGTCATAAGTCCGGTGAGCCCGTTTTTCATCCATCCTCTGTTTCTGAAGTATCTTTCAACCTTCTCAAAGACCTCGCTGCATGGATCAATAATTCCTGCTCGGATTAACATTGCAGGTCCATCGACAAAATACGGTCCTTCAGGAGGGTATGTTTCAGTAATCCCAAGATAATTCGGAATAAAAATCTCATCCCTGTCTTTTTGCTGATTCACAATATCATCAAGAGTTTTCAGAAGACAATTTCTATAATCCATTGCTTCTTTCGAAATCTCATCTGCTTTTTCATCATTGAAATGTGAAAAAAGTTCTGCCATCTCAACCAATGCCATATAATTAATCGCGTCCGTAAAACACCAGGACTGAACCTCAAGATCCCAGTCGTGGGGCCTGCCAGCCGGAAACAATCCATTTTTGCTCTGCCTTCTTTTATTTTTTATCCATTTAAAACCATCAAGCATCGGCTGACGCCAGAATTCAAAACATTTTTTCTTGTTGCAGGCAAGGATGTGTTTTGAAAGACCAAAAATTACAGCGCCTGTTATATTATGCCAGTTGGCTGAAAGATATGAATTAAATCTTCCTTTATCAGGACCTTTTTTTTCCTGGTGTTTCAGGAAAAACCTGTATCCCTTTTCTGACCAGTCATAAAGACCAAGCATATCCAGCGCTATCAGAAATTCAATTGCTTCTGTCGGCCATACGCCAGCCCATCTTCCGCCCTGCCTGGGTCTTGATGCGCCCTTTTCATCTTTGACAAACATCTGAAGGCACTGACAGATTAAAGAAGCGATAACAGGTCTGAAAACATCCATGCTTTTTATATCAGGAACAAAACTGACCTTTCCAAGCTCTTTTTCCCATTTGGAAACAGCATTTTTTCTTTCAAAACTGTGTAATGAAGGTGAAGGAGAAATTTTTGCTCTGTTTTCTCCCATCACAAAATAATAAGAAACTGTTTCCTGTGGCTCAATGTATTCTTTTAATTCAAGGTAATTTTTGGCAAAGATATTAAAGGGATTGATATTTATCCAGTTTGTTTGCGTTTTTTTTCCGGCGCTGAAAAAAATATTTGCTTTTTTATTGGTTATTATATTTCCATCAGGATAAAAATCGTTTCTAACCATATCCCAGTGTTCAAGAAGGGGTCTGTAGTTTGCATAGAAATCTCCTGTAATTCCATAGAGAAAGCGATCAAAACCCGCACGGGGCATAATACCTGTTATAACCTGCCTTCTGGTGCCTGAATGGTTTGTTACTGTAAGCCTTATAAATACTTCGGGTTTTTCCTTCCATGAACAAAAAGTTTCAACAAGATACTCAATCTCTTCAAGGTTTGTTTTCATAGAATGGACAGGAATTCCATCACTCCTTACAGAAAAACAGGTTTTTTCCCAGTCCGGTGCTATTGCTTTTTCCCCAAATAGAAACCTTATCCCATAAGAATTAAAGTGATGAGTATCTTTCACAGGATCAGTATCAGCGCAGACAATCTTGAAATCAGGCCAGAGCGTAACAAGTTTTTCAGCCTCCGGTGGATGAAGATAAAGCTTAATGGTTTTTGGCTTTTCCCATGACATTTTATTCTCCTTTCAGTATTGTAATCGGTCCGGTTATTCCTGAAATTTTTGGTTTTCCCTCGAGCATATTGTATATTGAGTTTGTGACTTTTATTGAAACATTATTTTTTCCTTTTTTAATGAAATCGGTTATCTCAACCTCATAGGGCTTCCATAAGATTTTTCCTGCTTTCTTTCCATTAATTTCTACTTCTGCTATATCGTGAAGGTCGCTGAAGCAAAGAAAATATCTCGAATCGTCAATATCAGAAAGATCAAATTCAGAACTGTAAATTGCACTTCCTGAATAAAAAGGATAACCGATTTCAGTCCAGCTCTTACAGTTTATCTTTTGCTTCAACATTCCTGCCTTAATCTCTGCTCCCATTCCTGAATCCCCTGTTTTTAAAACAGTAAAATCTCCAAAGATCCTGATCGGTTCAAGCAGTCCGTCTTCAGGATTTTCAACATCAATAAAAACACTGATTGTTCTTACATCCGGGGTATAAAAAGGCCTGTCTTTTTTGAAAAATTCTGTGATGTCGGCGCAAAGATTCATCGCATCATACTTTGTGCATCTTTTTATCTTTCTCCTATCAAGTTCTACATCATCAATAAAAATCCTGAATTTGTCTTTTATGGCTGATTGTTCCCATACAAGAAGCATTTTTTCTGGCTCACCAAAGCAGAAAAAATTGACCTTATAGCAGAGCGTTGCAGGAAACTCAAGATGAAAACCATTCTGCAACCATCTTATGTTTGATTTGGAAAGGTCTGATATCCTTCCTGCAGGAGTTGGTGGCAACACCGGATGACCGATGTTTTTATAAATCCCTTTGCTATCAAAGAATTCCTCTGGTTTTTTCTTTTCTATGTTCCACATTCCAAGATAAAGGACATTATCATCACAGACTTCAAATTCCCAGGTATCAATCTTACAAACCCCCTGTTTGCTAGTGGCAAATGGTGGATCAAAAAGATTTTTCTCTTCGGCTGTAACAGCGAAGATTGACTGAGATGGCTGAAGAACAATGTTGAAACAGCCTTTTTCTCCACTGATGACATACCTGTTGCATGTGGAAGGATCCCACAGTTCAAGTTGTTCCGGTTTTTTTAATTTCACTGAAAAATCAGCCTGTTCATCACCGCAGTTTGCAAAAAAATAGATTGAGTTATCATTGCTTTTCCTTGCTGAAACAAACACATTTTCACAGCCAGATCCATCCAGTTTTACCAGTGGCGGAATCAATTCTTCAATAAACCGCTTTATATTTTCAGCCGCTTTCTGTCTTTGCTTCTCATCCAGCCGGGCAATGTTTTCAGAAACAGGAGGACTGATTGATTCGGCTTTTATTCCTTCAATTTTTTCACCGAGAAATAAAATTTTTCCGCCACTATAAGAGAATTCCTTCAATTTCCTGACAAGATTTTCTGATGGACAAACACCAGGTGGTACAACAAGAACATCATATTTGATTTTTCCAATGGTGAAAGATCCATTTTCAATCTGTGCTTTTACAAAATCAATGTCATCAACGAAATCAAACAGTCTTTTATTTTTGATAAGAATGTGATTGACAAAAACAAAGGCATCACTTATTGCTTTTGCTCGTTCGCGATCAGCAGGCAAAACCTGCCACAGAGAGGATGTTGGGTACAGCAGTGCGAATTCAACGGGATACTGGAACCTTGTCAGCATATAACAAACCCTTCCGATGTATTTAGCGAATTGTTCATAATGCTGCCAGTAGGTTGCCTGATAGAACTGGGAAGGACACGCCTCTTTTTTTCTATGACCATCAATTGAATAATAAAACCCGTGCTGATTGATAAAATTAACGCCCAGACACATCATGTAATCCGCAATCTTCTTTGTCCTCTCAAGAGTAAAATCCCATTCCTCAAGGGCAAAACATTCTGAAAGAACCCTTTCTCTACCCATCTGTCTTGCAACAGAACTGATCAGTTTCGGGCCGACATTCACAATTGGAAACTCATCTGTTCCTATTCTTGGAGTGATAATATCTGTTCCGGGAATCTGGAATGCTTTTGCATGCTGCATCAGATCACCAAGATAAACAACCCCAAGGTCCGGTTCTTCCTCAGGGCTGACATGACCTGTAAAAGCAATCTTATTTTTTTCGCACCAGCGTGATATCCTATCAAAAAAAGATTTTTTTAACATCTGGGTCAGGACATCCCAGTAATCAAACCTGATCTTTCTTTCTTTTTCCGAATCTCCATCGAAAAGCATATAAAGAACTTTTGTTAAATCATATCCCTTTACTTTCTCAAAATACTCGGGAACTTTTGGAGACCAGGGAAGCCAGCCGATCCATTTTGGTTCATCAGTAAAAATACCGGGAATTGTTTTCCCAAAATACCTGCCAAGGTCCTTTTTATAGACCTCATGCGTTTTTTCAATGAAATCATCAACAGCATCACTGTTAAGAATATCAATGTAAGAGCCCCATGGTCCCCAGTACGCTGTTTCATAGCATTCAACAAAAATCATTATTTTCCATCTTCCACCAGGCGCATTCCACTCAAAACGATTTTTTATTCCTGCTGCATCAGAGCGCCAGTGTGGAAAGGTGTCACCGCGCATTGAACCATAATAGGTATTGTACCTTCTGACATAACCCCATCTGTCCCTGATTGGCCCTGCATACTCGGTTAAATCCAGAATTTTTCTTTCTTTTTCATCAATCGCATAGATAGCAACAACATGTCCCATGGGAAAATCAATGGAAATTTCCTTCCCTCCTTCAAAAGATTCAGTCTTAACAACAAGTTTTCTTGACCTGTATTCAGGATGATGGTAGATAACCTTGCCTCCTGCTGCTCCGCTGGGATAAGGATCCTCATCATAAAGCCACGCTTCAATCCCGAGTTTTTCTGCTTCTTCCACCATCAGTCTTATCTTTCCTCTGAATTCGGCTGACATATATGGAGTTAAAAGACCTGGCCTTGGATGCATAAAAAAGCCTCTGTTGCCTTTTTTCTTTATCTCCTTAATCTGCCATTTCAATTGTTCATCTTCAAGTTTGTGGTTCAGAAATAAAAAAGGAACGGGTCTGTAATCAATTGGAGAACCCTTAAATTCTTCCCACGACAGAACATTCTTTTTCATTTTCATCTCCTGATTAACCGGGGAAATTCCTCAATAAGCTGATCTATTGTTGATTTTGTTTCCTTTGAGATCTCAAAAGAACAACCATCAAGTATTTCTGAAATCTGAGAAGGTCTTCTTGCTCCAACTATTGCTCCTGTAACTGCTGGATGTGCAAGAACCCATGATATTGCAAGCTGGGCTGCTGTCATATTGAGACTACTGGCAATCTTTTCAAATTCATCATAAAACTGGCAGTAAATGGCGTTGTTCTCATTTAATTCTGGCAGTTTTCTTCTCCAGTCATCTGACGCCATCTTTGCGATTCTTTTTTTATCAAACTTTTCAGCAAGAAGACCATAGTACATCGGGCTGTAACATATTACGCCAACATTGTTTTCCAGACACCATGGCAGAATCTCTTTTTCAATCTCCTGCCTGAAAATACAGTAAGGAGGCTGAAGAGAAGCAGGAAGCCGTATTTTCTTAATCCTTTCAAGTTGCTGGACATTGAAGTTTGAAACTCCAATTGCCCTGATTTTTCCCTCATCAACAAGAATACACATCTGTTCCCACGCGGATTCTATCTCACCATCAGGCCTTGGCCAGTGTATCTGCATCAGGTCTATTCTTTCAACACCAAGCCTTTCCAGACTCTGCTCGGTTTCTTTCCTTACGGTTTTTCCGGATAAACCATCTCCCAGGATTCCTTTTTCATCCCAGGATTTTCCGAGTTTTGTAAAAATGAAAGGTTTTTCTGAAAGCTGTTTTACAGCTCTTCCCACAATTTTTTCAGAATGTCCAAGTCCATATGCAGGAGCAGTGTCAATCCAGTTTATTCCTTTTTCAACCGCGGATTTTATTGTTTCAATGGAACTATCGTCATCCTGGCTTCCCCACGAATAGTTGTAGCCTGTTCCTCCGATAGCCCATGTTCCAAGACCAACAATGGTAATCCCCATATCAGAATTTCCGAGCTTTCTCTTTATCATCTTAAACCTCCTCAATCCGTGTGCCTTTTATCCATTCAGGTTTTATTTCAACTCCTTCTCCAGGGATTAAAAAAGGCTTTGTATCATATATGGGTCTGTTACCTTCTTTCCTCCACCAGAGTGTTCTTCTTGTTGGTCCAAAAAGAACAGAAGATTGACTTACAAGTGTCCAGTTGGCTTCCCAGTCAAGCCGATGACCTTTTTCTCCAGCAAGACAGATTCTATCAGGAAAAGGAACCGCATGGTCAAGCATAATGTTTGCCAGACCTTCAAGGTCTGGTGTACCTGATGCAAGTTCATCCACAAGTTTCAAAAGTCTCCTATATCTTTTTTCACAACCATCCCAGAACACATAATCGGGATTATCGGTAGGATCATAACCGCGTAACTCAAAAGAGATTTTATCTCTCTCCTTTTTGAAAGCATTCATTTCAGGAGTTAGGTAGGAACATGCTGTAACGGCAGATGCACCTTTTTCAGGCCAGCGCACTCCCATCCTGCAGTTTGATTTTTCAATTGCGACTGAATTAAACTGCGGATCAGAAAATACCATGTTTCCTGGACCCCAGAATTCTCTGTACCTATAAAGAAAATCAACAAAATCTCTCAGATTTGCGATATCCTGCGGCATCACTTCAAATACATCAACAGGAAAGATGTTTTTCGGTTCTTCATCACATAAAACAGCAGAAGAGGCGCTGCCAACTGGTGTGATTTTTGTAAATGGTTTACCTGATGGACCTTTTTCAGGTGGTGAAAACTTTTGAAAAGGTCTTATAAGATCATCAAGATTCTGCCCTGCCATTGGACCCTCACTTCCATGGCCGAAAAAGACACCGGTACATCTGCCTTTCGGTGCAGTCTTCCTCACATATCGGGTGTTAAGCCTTCTGCTGCAAAACCAGTACCAGTTATAATGATGAGCCATCATCCATTTATCGCCACAGCCATCAAGGAATCCTTTATGTTCTGCTCTGACTGCATCCACCCAATTTTTGCATTCAGGAAATTCTGCAAGATCCAGGTCTCCGTTCATTCTTTCTTCTTCCAATTTCAAAATTTCCTGTCTGTAATCCAGATGGGCAGAAGCAGGATAGCTTTTTTTCGCCCAGTCCATCACACTTTCAGCCATCAATAACCACTGTGGATCTTTTGCAGAAGCTATACCCAGCCTTTTGCCTTTTTCATATGCCTGCTGAATGCTCAGCATATCTCCTCCTATCCGGTGTTCCAGGTAAATCTTTTTGAGACCCCTGAGTGGAGCAATTCCACATCAAGAATCCATGTTCCGGTGATTTCGTTTTCAGAAACTGCCCTTCCAATGATATATCCTGCACTGTTAATACTGACGATTTTATCGCATTCAATATTCCCTTCTGGATTCTGACAGATAACACGGCACAAAAATTCACCTTTCACAATCTCACCTTTTGAAACAGGTAAAATCCTGAAATTGAGATATTCTCCTCTTTTATAAGAGGTCCTGCCCTCAATTTCAACCGAATCAGGCACATTATTGTACAGACCTACAAATCTACCTGAAAGACCTTTGATCTCACAATCAAACTCAACCATATTTTCAAATTTTCTTAAAGGGATCTTTTCAAATGTAATGAGATCAATTGCAATATTTACATCATAGGATGGATGGAATACCTTTACTGTTGTTTTCTCGGTGTCGTGTGAATGATTTATGATCGTGATGCACATAAATTCCTCATTACTCAAAAAACTTGCTTCAACCATCAGATTCAAACTGAGACAGCGCGGAAAGATTTTCTCCCTTTCAAAAAAGATATTCTGAAATTTCTGCTTCAAAATATCATGTCTTCTTGTATCATCTGAGACAAGAATGTCAGTGTAAAGCCGGTCAAGATCTGCAGTCAAAAGATACACCCTGCCACTGCCATAATGTGCTGTTTTTATCTCAATTCCATCAAACAAAGGCTCAGAAGAAAAAGCAGGATTTTTCAGAAAATCAATCTTTTCTCCATTCTGGTTGAAACAGGGTACTCTGTCCACAATGAGAACCCCACCATTTTTAACAAACTCTTCAATTTTAAAAGCAGCTTTTTCATCAATGTATTCTGTATCAAGCAATGCTAAAATACGATAACTTTGAACTCCGTCTTTTGCAACAAGTCTTTCTTCAACGACATCGCATTCCCCAAAATATCTGAAAAGAAATTCATAGGCATTATAAGGTGTGTAGCCTGTAGGATACCATTTGTTGAATGGCCTTTCTTCCTTATGATAAAAACCTATTCCAGCATAACCGGGTGGAAGTCGTTTTGGCTGCGGGTTTATCACCCAGTTTGTATGCGGGAAAAACATTGCGATTGCTGCATCCGGTTTTTTAAGTTTTTTCAAAAGTGGAGATGCCTTCCTTATTCTTTTCAGTTCTTTCCCGAAGACTTCCCATCTTTCCTGTCTGAGACCAAAGGTATTTGAAAATGTTGGTTTATACATCAGGTGAAATGTTTTTGCATCCTGACCAATCGCAGTATAAAGAATCTCGCACGGAGCTCGCAGTGGCTCAATATCGTGCGGAAAATCTCTATCATCCAGCTGGATAAAGAATCCAAGCTGTTTTTTATAGTATCTGGCCAGATTCCGATATCTTGCAAAAGCAAAATGGAACTGATGAAACATTGCCCTTTCAGCACCTGCAAAATGAGCGTACATGTAGTTATAACAGTCAAATTCAAAGGTATCACAATAAGGAAACCATTTCAGATCGTCAGTAAAACTGAAATGGGTTGAGTACTGACCTGCTCCCACAAGGGCGAAAACATGATTTGCCTGCACTCTGCTGCGATATTTTAAGACAGCATCATAAGTATCCCTGAATGCCTTTTGGTAATAATCACCAAGAAAATCAAAAAAATCGTATCTTTTTTTCCCTTTCACATCAGAAATTTCGGACCATTTTGGCATTTCATATCCATATTTTTTTCTGAAACTTTCAAGACACAAGTTGCACCTGCAGACATTGGCAGGAAGTGCATGCGGTTCATCAAGAATCTCCATGCTTAAAAGAGCTGGAATTTTTTCTGCTCTTTCAAAAATTGGCTTTACATATTCAAAAGTCTTTCTGGCAAAATCCTCAGTTAGAACACATGGAATATTTGGATTTTTTCCCTCTTCCAGATACCACGGACCATGATCCACTATGCATGTTAAACCTTCATATTCCCCCCATAAATACATGTTATATTCATATTGCGCCAGATACCTGTAAAAAAGCAGGTTCCTGTAAAATCTTTCACCGTTTTTCCCTTTTATTCTGCCTGAAATCAAACAATTGAAGCCCTTGCTGAACCTATCAGCAACATCTTCTCGAATCCTTGCTTCTGTTAGTCCATTTACATGTACAGGTGCAACAAAAAGTAAATCCTCAACAGGTTCAACATGAATAATTGCAAACTGATATTCAGAAAAATATGATTGGGACCGGTTTACTCCGGTCGCTCTCATTATGTATAAGCCTTTTCGCCAGGTTGGAATACTGTATTGAAAGACGTATGAACTGCCCGGATTTATCTGTTCTTTGCGGGCGACAACATTTTCTTTATCATCTCTTATCTCAATAACAAGTTTCTCAAGCCCCGGAGGAACAGGCTTGATTTCGAATCGCAAGGTCTGTCCTGGCATGAAAACATACTCATGTTCAAGATTTTCTATACCGATAAATGTTGTGTTTTTCACCTGTGAAATAACATCCCTTCTGTAAACAACAGGCTCATAAGGATCAACATTCATATTTTTCATATCCCTGTTGATGTCCCTGCCATACTGAACTGTAAGGACAATCTTATAAAAGTATTCAGGATAACTCTGAAGTTGCAATGGCAGATTGAAATCCAGTTTGAATCTGTCGCCCTTTATATCCAGGCTTTTTTGTAAAAGCATTGAAGAAAAATTGGCTGCCCTTTTTGACATCTGATTGAAAGAATCGTTACCGTAAATTTCCAGAATTGCTTTTTTTGATTTTTCTTTTGATGGTTGAAGATCAACCAGCACCTGGAATTTTCCGGATTTTTTCTTTCTCAGCTTGAAATCCCTGATGATAATCTCTTTCTCTTTTTTCAGCAGCCACATAATAAGATTTCTCATCAGGTCATCATATTCACTGTGTTCAAAAAAGTTCGACTGATCCACAGCGCCTTTCAGATTATCGTAATCGGGTACTGCTGTTATAGCAGAAACCCTTCCATTTTTATATTCACCGACAACCATCACAGGAAATTTTCCAGCGCTGGCAACAATTTCTGAATGCTTCTTTGCTTTTAATGGATGTAAATATGAAATCCTGCCGATTTCACGAGAAAGGCCCCTGGATATTATGTGCTGGGTGTTCAGTTTGACAGTTTCTGGAGTTTTGAAAGAAAAAGATCCGGGTATTCCAGAAGGATTTGAAATCCTGATCTTTTTTTCGGGAAATTCTATCTCAACAGGAAGGATATCATCCACCAGATGATATGTGCCATCCGATTTTTCAAAGGCATAACTGCCACCTGTAAAGATTATTGCTCCACCGTGCTCAACATAAGAAACAAGATTCAGCTGCTGCTCAGGAGAAAACTCATGAATGTCAACGCCTGAAATCACAATGAGGTCATATACAAGAAGCCCGGTTCTTCCCTGAAATGTTTCATCAATCCTTTCTGGCAAAGGGTAAGTAAAAGGAAGATTTTTCCTTATGTAATAGCTCTTTCTCACTCTCATGGGAAAAGGTAGTGAAGCAATTATCTGATCAAAGCCATATCCTGCCTGGTTTGCCTGTTCAATAACAAGGGCCTCTCTTATGCCATGGGGATCCATAAAAACCTCCATCAACTGAAATTTTGAATTATGATAATTTATGTTATGCTCATCGTGTTGTCAAATGAAGAATAAACCGGCTCGCATCCTGTTGTTTATCTGATCAAATAGATATGCTATGATTGAAGCATCAAAGGAGGATTTGTGAAATATCTGAAAATAATGTTTGTATCTTTACTGCTTCTTTTTGCTTCTGCGCCGGCAGAAACAATTTTCTTTGAAGCTGAGGATTTTGTACCGTCTTCTCATGGATGGAAGGTCCTTTCAAATAGCCTGACCCGGCTTGCATCAAAACAGAAGGTTCTTTACGGTGCTGAAGGACCTGTGGACGCAATCGCAAGTTATAAAATAAACCTTTCAAAAAGTGGAAGATACAGGATATGGGTGAGATATTTTAATATGGAAGGATTAAGAGGGCCCTTTGCAGTCAGTATCGTTCAGGATGATAAAGAAATCGTTTCTCGTGTTTTTGATATCGAACAGGACAGAAATACTCCAGCAAGGCAATATGCCTGGGCATTTTTTGATGTTGACTTGAATGATGGCGAATTTACTATCACGTTGTCAAAGCATGAAAAGAAAAACTGCAGTGGATATTCAAGATATGTTGACTGTTTTCTTATAACAGATGACCTGAAACTTGTTCCGAATCATCTTGATTACGCTGAGAAAACATATATGAGAGTAACCATTGGGAGCGGTTACGAAAAACCGGTTCAGATACATATATTCGCACCATTCGCCGGACACTTCCACATTTCAAAGACAGGCATTGGAAAAGGAACCGGTCCTGATCCGAAATATCTTCTTAAAGGCGGTGAAACAAGTCCATGGTGTGATATAACTCCAATGCTTTATCCTTCTCTTAATGTTGGCGGAAGACCGATCATAAATGCAAGATATACATATTTTGAAACCGCACCCTTTTTGAGGGCAAAATTTGAATTTGCCACACAACCGGATGAAAAGCATATTGTGAAAACTTATGATATCGACTATGAGCCGGGCACTCTGTATCTTGTAATTCCTGAAAATCTTTCAACTCCTGAGAATCTGGCAAAGTTCAAGTCAGACTGGGAAATTGCACAGGAAACAGGAAAAATTGCTGATTCTTTCAAGTGGCCTGAAATAGGGAAAAAACCAGAAAAATATGTCTTTATCAGCTCTTTTGCTGTTTATGAGACCGGTGATTTTCCCTGTGATAGAAGGATTGCTGAGAGAGAATGGAAAACTCTTGATTATTTTGGTTTCACAAACAGAAAACACAACTGGATTGGTGGCGGAATCTGGTATATGAAAAATAATTCATACTGTATGCCTGACATTGAAACAATGGAAAAACAGGTGAAAAAATATGCTGACAACTTTAAGAAAACAGGAAAAACTGCAAAGGATATTACATACTGCATGATCATGGATGAACCAACAGGGCAGGATATTTCCTTTATTGCAAAAGATCCGGCATATGCTGTTGAATTCAGAAACTGGCTTATGAAAATAGGAAAAACACCTGAAGAGTTGCTTGTCAGGAACTGGGAAGATGTGAAACCTGTTGATGAGAAAGAAAAAAATGAAAAACCGGCACTTTACTATTATACTCAGAAATTCAGAACAATCGCACTTGGAAATTTCATCTCCCTGCAGGGGAAAATTATAAGGCAGGTATACGAGGGCGACTTCCCGATTGTCGCCAATTTCAGTGATGGAGCAACTTATTACGGAAATTTCTATGGCCAGGGAGTTGATTATTTTGAACTTCTTAATTTCACTGACCAGAATGCAATATGGGGAGAATGCGGTGGCGCACTTGCAACATCATCTCAACTTACCGCATACAATATAGATCTGATGCGGGCTGCCGCAAAGAAAAACAAACAGATTCTCTGTCATTACCTTATTGACTATGGAAGAAAACCATGGGATAGCAAGTGTAAGGCAATAAGTGGCGCAGCAAGAGAAGTCAAGATTTATCATAATTATTTTTATGGCCCGACCTGGGCCAATTACGAAGGAGGACCTGCCTGGAGTTCTGGTGCCTGGTATAATCACCCTGAAAAATGGTATGCAAACGCGGAACTTCTGCGGGAGATAGGTGCCGTTGAAGAAATGCTTGTACCGGCGAAAAAAACAAAGGCGGAAGTCGCAATTGTTTATTCATCATCAACAGACATCTGGACACTGAAAAAGAATCTTGCATATGGCTTTGACAGAATGCACATATGGCTTGCACTTTGCCACAATCAGATACCTGTTGACATCTTATATGAAAAACAGATTGAGGATGGTGAACTTGACTCATACAAGGTGTGCTATTTTGCCGGTCCGAACATAACAAGAAAGGCAGCAGAAAAAATTGTTGTATGGGTGAAAAATGGTGGAATACTTTTCGCAACTGCTGGCGCGGGAATGTTTGATGAATATAACAGACCAATCAGAATTCTTGAAAATATTATGCCTGCAGAAAGACAGACACCGCGGGATATAGACCCCTATTTTTATTACAGCAGTGCCCTGTGGGCTTTCCCGGTCAGAGACACTGTAACTTCAGAAAGCGCGGTAATGCAGGTGATATCCGTTAAACAAACATTGAAAGAAAAACCCAATTCGCGCATACTTGCAAGGTATGATGATGGAAGTTCTGCAATTGTAATGGGGAAAAACGGCACGGGAACTGTCTACTGCTGCGGCTTTCTGCCCGGGCTTTCATATGCGAGACCCGCGATTATCTCAAGAAGACAGTGGAATGAAAAAAAGAAAATACTCCAGGACAGTGTTTCTCCTGAAACAAAGACAGTACTTGAAATCCTTGAAAGATCTGACAACCCATGGGAATTTCCAGATGAAATCCGGAACATACTGTTGCTTCCTGTGAGGAAATCTTCGGTGTTGCCACCTGTAAAATGCAGCATAGCCCTGATTGATGTTCCAGTGATGCAGTCGCCTGGAGGATTGCTGGTTCCTGTTGCAAATTATACTCTTGTGCCGCAGAAAAAAATTGAATTTACAGTAAAGACAGAAAACAGAGTTAAAAGGATTGAATCTGTCCATTGTGGGAATCTGCAGTTCATTCAGAGAAAAAACAGTGTATTTTTTGTTCTACCGGAGCTTAACAGCACTGACTTTATAAAGATTCTGTATTAAAAGGAGAGGAAAATGAACGAGATTTTGTTGCTGCCGGTTCCAAGAAAAATTCGGATTCAGAAACAACTATGCAGGATTCCCGGAGAAGCAAAGTTCTGTCTCGCCGGAATTGAAAACCAGCACACACTTTTTGCTGATTTCATAAACAAATTCACCAAAAAGCACACCGGCAACGCCTGGAGGCAAAGTGAAAAATACGAGGCATTTCTTCTGGTGGTATGCAATCCTGACGCAAAAATACCCGAGCAGGGATACAGATTGAAAGTATCAAAAGACTCAATTATGATAGAAAGTTCTGATGCCTGCGGTGTTTATTATGGGTTGTGCACACTCAAACAGATTTTGCAGCAGAAAAACGGAGTTCTTCCTGTTCTTGAAATTGATGATTATCCGGATTTCAAGCACAGGGGCGTGATGATAGACATCAGCAGAAGCAAGGTTCCGACAATGGAAACACTTTATAATCTTGTTGATCTGCTATCCTGCTGGAAAATCAATCAGATTCAGCTTTATACCGAACACACCTTTGCATATAAAGGACACGAGATTGTCTGGAAAGACAGTTCACCAATGACACCTGAAGAGATAAGAAATCTTGATGAATATTGCAGGGAAAGGTTTGTGGAACTTGTTCCAAATCAGAACAGTTTCGGCCATTTCCACAGGTGGCTCATGCATCCACAGTATAAGCATCTTGCAGAAGACCCTGAAAATCCAACAACATTATGTCCTACTGATCCTGGTTCCATCCAGCTTCTTGATGATTTATACAGGCAGCTTCTTCCCAATTTCAAAAGCAAAAATTTCAATGTCGGCTGCGATGAAACAGTTCTCAGCAAAAGAAGCGCTTCAGCCATAAGAGAAAAAGGAGAAGGCAGGGTCTATCTTGAATTCCTTCTTAAAATTTATAATCTTGTGAAAAAACATGATAGTTGTATGCAGTTCTGGGGAGATATTATTCAAAGACATCCAGAGCTCATCCGCGAACTTCCACAGAATATAACTGTTCTTGAATGGGGCTATGAATCAGACCATCCATTTGCAGCAAGATGTGAGAAAATTGCAAAAACAGGTATTCCTTTTTACGTCTGTCCCGGAACTTCATCCTGGAACTCAATTGCCGGAAGGACAGAAAATTGTCTTGCAAACCTTGTCAATGCCGCTATTAATGGTCTGAAATATGGCGCGACTGGATTTCTTATCACTGACTGGGGAGACAATGGACACTGGCAGTATCTTCCCATAAGTTATACGGGTTTTGGTTTCGGTGCAGGGGTATCATGGTGTTTACAGACAAATTTTGATATGCCGATTGAAAAAGCGGTAGGACTTTTTGCTTTTAATGATAGAACCTTTAATGCCGGTTATCTTGCATATGAACTTGGCAGTGTTGCAACAAAGACCGGAGTTTACACAGCAAACTGCTCTCCACTATTTTTAGCAATCCGTGAGGATTTTTGTAATCCGGTTTTCACAGTGGTGATGAGAAAAAAAGGTTTTATAAGCGCGCAGCAACAGCTGCAAAAAGCAGAAAAATATCTTGCAAAAATACACATTGAAGGAAGTGAAAAAAATCTTGTAAGAGGTGAATTTAAAAATGCCATCAGATTGCTTGAACATGCGTGCAGGAAAGGACTGCTGATGCTTGAAAAATATGAAAAAGGCAAAGAAATCTCACGCGATTCCATAAAACGACTTATCAGGGATGCCGAACAATTAATCAGCGCACACAAAAAACTCTGGCTTGAAAGAAACAGAGCCGGCGGTCTTGAAGAAAGTGTGGAATTGCTTGAAAAATTTACAACAGTCTCTTATAGAAAACTGATTGAGTCCCGTACTTCCGTACAGTATAAACAGATACAATGTTAACTATGAAACGACTTTATAAACAGTGTCTCCCGGGTGCACCTTCTGAATTACTTTTATACCAATAGCATCCCCGCTTTTTGCCTCATTAACATTCTTATGCTCAATCTGCATTGAATCCACTGTCTGGGTGAAATCAGAAGTATGCCCTTTGATATGAATTGTGTCGCCAACCTTCAGGCTATCAGATAACTCAACAATCCCAACGCTTATGTAGCCATAATAATGCGTTATCTTTCCAACTTCCTTTTCTTCTGCCATAATTTCCTCCTCTGTTAAAAAGTCCTGAAAATTTT
>CAZHJN010000041.1:0-16303 GCA_964532995.1 uncultured bacterium | reverse complement strand
CCCCTCCCGGGGTTCTTTTCACCTTTCCCTCACGGTACTGGTTCACTATCGGTCGAAGACGTGTATTTAGCCTTGCCACGTGGTCGTGGCGGATTCCCACAGAGCTCCTCGGTTCCTCCGTGGTACTCAGGTGTCTGACGCATGCCTCCTGCGTTTTCGCCTACAGGGCTTTCACCTTCTATAGCTGATCTTTCCAGATCATTCGGCTAACGTAAGAGGTTGTGTCATGCTGGAAGTATAGCCACTTCCGTGCCAGATCCTGCAACCCCGAATGATGAACGCGGCTATGCTATAACATCATTCGGTTTGGGCTGTTCCCGTTTCGCTCGCCGCTACTCAGGGAATCAAATTTTTTTTCTTTTCCTCGAGGTACTGAGATGGTTCACTTCCCTCGGTTCGCCTCCTGCCTTGCGACAGGATATCCACCTCGCGGTGGATGGGTTGCCCCATTCGGGAACCCCCGGATCAAAGGTTGCTTGCACCTCACCGGGGCTTATCGCAGCTTGCCACGCCCTTCATCGCCAGTCTTCGCCAGGGCATCCATCGTACACCCTTATTAGCTTGGCCACAAATCCGAATTGTCAAAGAACTTAATTTTGCATTTAATTATACCTTGACCAAAACATGCTGTCAAGAGAATAAAATTATAATCAAAAATTTTTCTGTGTCAAATTTTCCTCACAGCCAGCAAAAAAATAAATAAGATTTGCATAACAAAAATTTTTTTTGTATAATTGGTGAGTAAGAACCGCCGGGATGGTGGAATTGGCAGACACGTACGTTTGAGGGGCGTATGCTTTACAGCGTGGGGGTTCGAGTCCCCCTCCCGGCACAAACAAAAAATTATGAGAATGGAAAGAACACCCTTATGGGAAGATATACTTTTGATCGCAGCTATTCTTATGCTCTGGCCAGCAGCATTCAAACGGCCACCTCTTGTATCAAATATTTTTGTGCTCGTTTCTTTTATAATAGTAAGCATAATCCTTATAAGAAGATTGAAGAGATGGCGTTCAATCAAATAAAAAGGGAACAATGCTGAATAGAAAAATTATCAAAAATGTTTTGATTGCACTTGCTGTATGCTTCTTTTTTCTCAGTATCCTGTGGATTCAACTACCTTACAATAAAGCCGCTTTACTGTGGAGAAAAGGTTATCACGAGAAAGCTATATCAATCTGGAAAAATGAAATTGACCGGAAGAATGATATTAACTCCTATCAGAAACTGATTGAAGCATTTATAAATTCCGGTAATTATAAAGACGCAGAAAAACTCATTCAGCGTGCTTTGACCGTTCATCCAGACTGCGTTAATTTTCTGTTTTACTCAGCCATCACCAATTTCTATCAGGGTAATTTCGCAGCAAGTCTGAATCTCACAGATAAAGTAATTGCAGCCAATCAATATTTTCCAGAAGTTTATCTTTTGAGAGGGCTGATATTTGAAAACATGAATAGTCTGAACAGAGCAAAGCAAGAATTCATAAAAGAATTGAACAATAACCCCGGTAATCGCCTGGCATGGGCAAAACTAAAGGAGTCAAAATATGCGAGCCTTTATTAGAACGACATTGTTTTCAATGTTATTCTGCGCATGTCTTTGCGCTCAGGAAAATACACTGCTGAAACATATAACATATCTTTCCTCTCTACCGGATAGAATCTCTGGAACAGAGTCCTGTAACAAAGCATACCAGTATATAAGGCAAGTTCTCCTTTCAGCAGGAATAAAAAATGTTAGAACAGAGGAATTCAAGGTTGTCGTACCAATTCAGGAATACGCCTATCTTTCAGCAGGAAGTAAAAAAATCCCACTTGAATCTTTCTGGCCCAATTCAGTTCGTACATGTACAACACCACCCGAAGGAATAACCGGCAAAATTTTATATTGTGATAGAAGTGGTCTGAAGTCTCTTGCAGGAAAAACAGTTTCAGATAATATCGTTATAATGGATTTCAACAGTGATTCTTTATGGTTTGATGTTGCATCTCTCGGCGCAAAAGCAATATTGTCTATTGAACCGGACGAAACCAGCAGAAATGAGGCTGAGAAAAAATTCTCCTGCGTGCCCCTGAATGTTCCAAGGTTTTTTATAAGAAAACAATATGCGAACGAACTTATTCGTCTTGCCGAACATAATTATGATATCACAATAAAAGCAAGAGTAACATGGCAGAAACTACCTGCTTATAATATTATTGCCACCATTGAGGGTACAGATCCTTCTCTTAAAAAAGAAATTATTGTTATACACAGTTTTTATGATTCTATTAGTGTGGTTCCGACCATTGCAAATGGTGCAGAGTCTTCCTGTGGAATTTCGACGCTTCTTGAACTTGCTGCTTTTTTTGCAAAAAATCCGCCAAGAAGAACCACGGTTTTTCTTGCCACATCAGGACATTTCCAGGCATTACAGGGCGTATCTGAATTTGTCCTGAAGCATATGAGAACAGCCTCTCAATTCAAAAATAAACTTGATAGCCCAATTGATGCAAAGTTTGTATTCTGTCTGGATCTGACAAGCCAGTCAGATCAGGTCGGATTATGGCATAATTCCTATGAATTCAACTATCAAAGATTCCTTGCACCATTCGCAAAAAAACTTATTGAATCCGGCAAGAATGAATGTCTGAAATACGGTTATAATCCGGACTTTAGCATCGTTAATGGAGTAAGCCCTGAAAAAGGCGTGAGCTGGTCAAATTTTTTACCGGAGAGAATCAGAACAGATGGTGAGGTGATAACTTTTGCCGGATTTCCAACCATATCTTTTATTACAGTAAACGACGCAAGAAAATTAATTGATACACCTCTTGATATTTCATCAAATGTCAAATTGGATAACCTTCAGAAACAGTTGAATATTATAAGAAAAATGATTTCAACTGCACTGAATGACCCTGAATTCTTTTCAGGCAGTGATTTTAAACTGAAGGATAGATTGGCAACACTGACAGCAAGAGTCGTACGATTTGACCCCAAAAAAAGTTTTGTTCCGAATGAGCCTATAAAGGATGCACTTGTATTACCAAGATACGGTGCCATAAGCGGGTCGGGCTACAACAAATCATTTTATGGAGTGAGAGGTGATTTTCTTTCGATGACCGATGAAAAAGGAGAGACGAGCATTATCGGTTGTCCTCTTGGAACAAATTTTCTTCTGCAGGCGTATCTGCTTAATAGGGACACCGGTGAAATAGAGATGGCACCTGATTATGGAGTGCACGGAAATGAACAATATCCAAATAATGTCAAACTTGACACACTGAGCAAAAAGTGGCTCATCGTATTATTCAACTGTAAGGCAATAAATCTCATAGGACTGGTGGACCCGCAGTATCTGACTCCAATTAACAGGCTTGATGTATTTGATCTTTCCAACAGTCTTCCAGAATCATACTCATATTTTCTTGAAACATTCAGCAGTTCGGTATGGAAATGGAGTTCTTACAGTGAACCGGTTGGTGTTGCTTTTGCAAAACAAAAGACATTTGTTAAACTTGTTGGACAATCAGGGCCTCTCGGAATAAGGCTTCTGCTGTTGAATTCAGAACAAACGACAGAAGACAAAAAGAAAGCAGAAGGATTGGGTTTTTCTGTTGATACAACAGATATGATAAAGGACCTCCCATATCAGGCTGCCAGAGATATGATAATACTCGATGCATATAGAGTTGCAAACTTTAAACGATATAATATAAGAAATGAAAGACTTGATGCTCTTCAGCAGCAATCAAAGGATCTGCTTAAAAAAGCAGAGGATGCACGAAAAAATCAGGATTGGGAAGCCTTCCTGAGTTATTCGAGGCAATCACAGGCAATAGAATCCCGCGCCTATCCTGATGTAAAAAGCACAGCCAACGATGTAATAAAGGGCATCATTTTCTATTTTCTATTGCTCCTGCCATTTGCCTATTTCGGGGAAAGACTTTTCTTTGGATTCCCAAAACTTGAGAAAAGAATAGCAGGAATGTCTTTGATTTTCCTGATAATTTACATCATCATGCGTCTGGTCCATCCCGCATTTAAGCTCACCAATGCACCCGAAATAATATTACTTGCCTTCGTGGTACTTGCCCTTTCACTTGTGGTGATCTCCATCGTCGCATCTAAATTTGAAGAGCAGATGCAGAGATTGAAAAGGGAAGGGTCTAAAGTGTATCAGACAGATGTTGGAAGAATTGCAGCGGCAGGAACAGCATTCTCCCTTGGCGTGGCAAATATGAAAAGAAGAAAAATCAGAACCATGCTCACAGGAATAACCCTTGTCCTGTTAACATTTACTGTCCTTTCGTTTACTTCAATTAAGTCCTTTATGAAATTCAACCAGATAATGAGACCCAATAAACCATTATATAATGGTGTGTTGCTCAGGGATAGATCATGGAATCCACTTAAAGAAGTCGCATATAAATATGTGATTGATGATTTTCAGGGTCATGGTGTCATTGCTCAAAGATACTGGTTTATAAATAAGGAACTTGAAAATAAAACAGCCGTTGAAATTAAATCAGGGCAGAGGAGTTGCTACGCTTCTGGACTCCTGGGGCTCACCCCGGAAGAAAAAGAAATAACAGGAATTGACAGATGTTTGAAAGCGGGGCTGTGGCTTGAGCCCGATGAAAAAAATGCTGTGATATTACCGGATAAAATTGCAAACGATCTTGGAATCACAACAGGAGATGTCGGAAAAGCAAAAGTTACAATCTTCGGACAATCGTTTGTGGTAAAGGGCATCCTTGATTCTGAAAAAATGAGCAAGATAAAAGATCTGGACGATGAGTTTATAACTCCTGTAAATTTTGCTTCGTTACCTTCAAAAGAACTAAGCAAAATAAAAATGGAACAAAGAGCACAGCTGATGGGTTCTGTTGAAAAACTTGAAAGTTTCATTCATATCGAACCATCAAATATTCCGGTTGTTCCTATAGGAATTGCGAAAGACCTCGGAGGTACGTTGCAATCAATAGCTGTGAGGTTTTACCCCGGTGAAGATGTAAAAACGATTGTTGAATCTTTCATCTCCAAACTTGCTGCAATACTTTTTGTCGGACACGAAAATAAGGTAACCGTGTACAGTAGCATTGGACTTACATCCCTTTCCGGATTGAGTAATCTTGTTATTCCAATATTGATCGCAGCGATGATTGTATTAAATACAATGCTCGGCTCGGTATACGAAAGGCTCAAAGAAATCGGCACGTATAGCGCGGTCGGTCTTGCTCCAGTTCATGTTGCATCCTTATACCTTGCTGAATCAGGTGTATTTGCTGTGATGGGAGCTGTTGGTGGATATCTTCTTGGGCAGATGGCGACAAAATTTCTCATAGTAACCGGCCTTTTGAGCGGACTCATACTCAATTATTCTTCACTTTCCGCAGTCTTTGCAACAATTATCATTATAATCACTGTTATGTTATCAACCATATATCCTGCAAAAAAGGCATCACAGATGGCTGTTCCGGATGTAACAAGAAGATGGGTACTTCCTGAACCAAAAGGCGACAGGTGGAATTTTGAATTTCCTTTTACGGTAAGCGAAATAGAAGTTGTAGGACTTTCAACATTTCTGTCCGAATACTTCAATTCCTATCAGGATGTATCTCTTGGTAACTTTTATACCAGCGGCACAAAATTTGGCTGTGAAAAAACTCAGTCCGGTAAATATACATATATTATTGATACCAACATTGCTCTTGCTCCTTTCGACCTCGGTGTTACACAGCAGGTAAAAATCATAATGTTTCCTATGGGACAGTATAATTTTTACACCATAAACATTGAAATTTTGAGGGAAAGCGGAGAATTCTCTGACTGGAAAAGACTTAACAGAAGATTTCTCGACGGAATACGCAAACAGTTCCTTATATGGAGAACTATCAGCATAGAAATAAAAAAAGATTATGAAAAACAGGGCAAAACGATACTTGGTCTATCTCTTTCATCATAAAGGGGATACAAATGAGCGATAATAATATTCGTGATTTGAAACCAGAAATGCTTGATGAGTTTCAGGAAGGTTTCGGACCTAAAGCGGTTATTGCTGCGCTTCTCATAGGATTTATCATGCTGCCCGGAGCAATATACCTTGGATTGATTACCGGCGGCGGACTTGGTGGTGCAGCGCAGTGGGTTACAGTTATCCTTCTTGTTGAGATAGCAAAACGTTCATTTATTCCATTGAAGAAACAGGAAGTGTATATCCTCTACATACTTGCAGGTGCAGTCGCAGGCGGAGGTACAATACTTGGAACAGCAGGTCTTACAATACATGGAGGAGCCTTTGGTGAACTTATATGGAGACAGTATTTTATCCAATCACACTACGCCCATTCATTCGGCATAGCGGATAAAATACCATCATGGGTTGTACCACCGGCTGATTCAGAAGCACTATTCAAAAGAACATTTTTCCATCATGACTGGTTGAAACCTGTATTAATAATAATTGCTTTTGCATTCCTCATAAGAATAACGCAATTTACCCTTGGATATGTGCTGTTCAGAATTACAAGTGACAGAGAAAAACTTGCTTTTCCAATGGCTCCTGTTGCTTCAGAAGGTGCCACAGCACTTGCTGAGGTCTCCGGTAAAACAGAAAGCTGGAGATGGCGTGTATTCAGTATAAGTGCAATGATCGGGATTATTTTTGGCGCGTTCTACGTGGTAATTCCAACTATTACAGGACTTCTCATGTCAAAGCCTCTCCAGCTGATACCGATTCCCTGGGTTGATTTCACAGCACAAATAGGTACAAAAGCTCCAGCATCCATGTTCGGCTTGATGACAGACCTTGGAACCATACTTACAGGGTTTATTTTGCCTTTCTGGGTCGTACTCGGTACATTTGTCTCTTCTATACTAACCCAGTGTGTAGCAAATCCCTTCCTTGTTAAAGCACAGATTATTAAAAACTGGCAACCAGGAATGAGTGTGGTGCCAACTTCAATAGCCGTCAATATGGATTTCTGGATCAATGCAATAATAGGTGGAGGAATCTGCGTTGGATTGCTGGGCATCTGGAAAATGATAACAACTAAAAGAAGTAGAACACAGGCACGGGAAAAAGAAAAATTACCACCTAACAGAGGAGATTACCCTATTTCCGTTGCACTTGGATTGTGGGCATTTTCCGCCATATGCTTCATATTTTTGACACACAGCCTTGTACCTGAATTTCCTGTTCTGATATTTATCCTTTTTGGCTTTGTTATGACTCCGTTTTTAAGTTACACATCCGCAAGAATGTACGGAATCACAGGTGTACATACAGGAGTATCATTTCCTCTTGTCCGAGAAGCCAGTTTCATCTTCAGTGGATATAAAGGTGCAGCCATCTGGTTTTCTCCAATCCCATATTTTGATGTCGGAGGGCTTGCACAGGCTTTCAAACAACTTGAACTTACAAGAACTAAATTCACCAGTTATTACAAAGCAGAATTTACAGCACTTATAATAATGCTGTTCTGCAGTTTTCTGTTCTGGTCTATTATCTGGCATCTTTCACCAATACCATCAGCAACCTATCCATATGTACAGAAGATATGGCCATTAAACGCAATAACCCAGAGTCTGTGGATCAGCACCACTCTTGGAGAAAGCGGAACAAGTTTTATGATCAAGGCAATAAAACCTTTTTACTTTATGTGTTTTGCTGCTGGAGGAATTGTACTGAATATGATCCTGACTGTCTTTAAAGCACCTGTTACATTTTTCTATGGACTTATTGGTGGGATTGCAGCATGGCCACATGGAACGATCCCACTGCTTTTTGGAGCAATGCTTGGAAGGTTTTATTTTGCAAAGAAATTCGGCGCAGAGACATGGAGAAGATACACACCCATAATACTTGCCGGATATAGCTGCGGGGTGGGATTAATAGGTATGGCTTCAATAGCGGTAGCACTGATAGCAAAAACAATCTATCAGATCATCTTTTGATTGGTAAGGAATATCCTGAAAATCCAGAATGCACCGATAAGAAAGCATATGATTCCATACAGCTGGGTCGGATAAAACCCCATTGTTCCAGGAATCAGGTCTCCCCGGAAGTGGTCAATCCAGTATCTTAGGGAACCAAAAAAGATGAAATACCATGCCGTAATTTCACCATCTTTTTGTTTATCCTTTGAAAAAAGGTACAAAATTGAAAAAATAGCAAGGTCACCCAGAAAATAATAAATCTGAGTTGGATGAACAGACCGATCAAGAAAAGGAAATTTAACAGAAAACCAGTGGTTTGAATACCTTCCATGACAACATCCATGAAGAAAACAACCGATTCTTCCGATTGCCTGACCGAGTGGTACATATAAGGCGATAATATCCATAATTTTCAAAGCATTAACCCCTGATTTTCTTGATGCAAAAATCAATCCCAGCAAACCAAATAATATCCCTCCCTGAATGGCAAGCCCGCCATTACGAATCATAATAACCTCTAAAGGATTGCGCATGTAATAATGAAAATAGGAAAAGATATGGACAAGTCTTGCACCTATAATACCTGAAACAATCGTGTATAAAATTATTCTATTTAACATCTCATCAGTATATCCCTTTTCCTTCGCTTTTTTCTGAAAAAGGAAACTTGCCACAATAATACCAAGTGCAACAAATACTCCGTACCAGTAAACAACAAAATTCCCTATCTTAAAACAAACAGGATACATTCTCTCTCCTTGAGTAAAAAAATACAAGAAACGCTATTCCACACACAATAAAAGCATCCGCAAGGTTAAAAACCGGCCAGACACGGAAATCTATAAAATCTATCACTCCCCGGTGAAAAACCCTGTCAATAAGATTTCCAAGAATACCGCCGCCTATCAATCCAAAACAGAAACATGGAAATGCGGACAGTACAGTTTTTTTTCTGTGGATGTAAACAATTATAATCCCGAGAGCCGCGATTGAGGTAAATATGAAAAAAGGCAAGTATATCAAATTGTCGAACAGACCAAAACATATACCGGAATTTCTTATATTTGTGATATAAAAAAAACGGAATATCACTATCGATGAATTCTCAGGAATATTTGATATGACTGCTATCTTGGTGATCCTATCAAGTAAAAAAGTGGAAACAAGACCTGAATAAAAAAAAATCAATTTTTTTATCCCCGTTTTTCTTCTGACTTTTCCTGTAATTTCTGGCATTTAATACAGAATTTTGCGTATGGAACCGCATGCAATCTTGCTTTTGGGATTGGTTTATTACACGATTCGCATATACCGTATTTTTTCTCCTCAATTTTCTTCAGCGACTCTTCTATCTTCTGCAATAATTCAAGTTCTGAGGAAGTTAAGTTAAGGTCAAGGTCTTTTTCAAAAGCATCGGTGCCAAAATCTGCTATATGGGTGGGAACACCTGCTCCCTCTGAAATATTCCCGCGTGAATTCTTTTGTGTGCTTTCTTCAAGGTCAGATATGCTTTTTAATATTCTTTCTTTTTCCTTGAGAAGACTATTTTTAAAAACCTTGATCTCTTTTTGATTCACACCCCCCCCTTTCAAATGTCTACAATAATCTCTGTCTGAAAAAATTTACCAATTTTTTCTATCTTTAATCTGTGATATGTCACCGCCTTTACCTCTCTTTCCAGCATTTCAATTTCTTTACCGGTCATATTGTATTTAAGTCTATTCTGATTTCTCGAACACTTTATATTAATCAAAAAATCCGTAAAAATCAAGTGGTCCTTTATGGCAAGGAAGAGTATTTCATTTAAGAATAAAACAAGAAGCTCCTCCTTTGAGGACGATTTAAGAACTCCTGTTTTTCTATTTTCTGACCCACCGGATTTTGTGCGAGGTTTGAGGACATCGTAGAGACCTTTTGCAGCATTTATAAAAAGAGATGAAAGCGTTTCACCATAAACCCTGAGCATGATATCAGCCGGGTGGTCAATATACTCAAATATCTTCTGTTTCCCGGACAATCGCCACATCTGCGATACGATCCCCCTGATTGAGGTTTATCAACTTAACACCAAGTGTACTGCGACCCACCCTTCTGATTTCATTGACAGGCAACCTGATAATCATTCCACCCATGGTCATTACGATAACCTCATCATCTTCCTGGACCATTTTTGTCTTAACAACATAACCTGTTTTACTGTTAACCCTCATATCAATAACACCCTTACCACCTCGTTTCTGTCTTCTGTAATATTTCACATAAGTTCTCTTACCTGAACCGTTTGAAGAAACAGTAAGAATTTCCTCTGTCGGGTTTTCAGAAGGAAATACCTGTCCACAAACAACCTCATCTTTTGAACCTTTGAATCTGATACCTATCACGCCCATACCGGTTCTGCCTATTGGTTTAACCTCATTTTCACTGAACCTGATACAAAAACCGTGTTTTGTAAACAACATAATATCCTTACTTCCATCAGTAAGCTTGACATCGATCAACCTGTCATTGTCCTTAAGCGAAATCCCGATGATTCCGCCCTGTCTTGGTCTGCTGTAAGCAGCAAGAGGAGTTTTTTTCACTATTCCATTTTTCGTAGGCATCAGAACAAACTGTTCAGCAGAAAAACTTGAAACAGGTATCACAGCCGCGATTTTTTCATCATTTTGAATTCTCAGAAGATTAACCAGAGGCTTTCCTCTCGCGATGCGGCTGGCTTCAGGAATCAGATAACCCCTCAACCAGTGAACTCTTCCATTCTCAGTAAATATCAGCAACTGATCGATGGTGGAACATATAGATACATGTCTGACAAAATCATCTTCTTTTGTTCCTGCGCCGAGAATGCCTCTGCCGCCTCTGCGCTGTCTTCTGTAGGTTTCAAGAGGAAGCCTTTTAATATAGCCATGAGATGAAACTGTAACAACTATATCTTCAGGCCTGACAAGATCCTCATCACTCAGTTCCTCTATTGGGGAACCGATTTCTGTTCTTCTTTCATCAGAATATTTGTTTTTCAAAAACTTCAATTCACCTTCTATTATGGCATCCACCTTTTCCCTGCTTGCAAGAATTGCTTTTAATTCAGCGATCTTTTTACTCAATTCCTTCAGTTCCTCTTCAATTTTGTTTCGCTCAAGTTTAGTAAGTTTTCCAAGCGGTAATGCAAGAATTGCGTCAGCCTGCTTCTGGGTTAAATGAAATTGTTTCATCAGTTTTTCGCGTGCTTCTTCTATGCTGCTTGAATTTCTTATCAAGGAAATCACTTTATCAATGTTATCTACAGCAATTTTCAATCCGAGCAGAATATGATGTCGTTCTTCAGCCTTTTTCAGTTCAAAACGTGTTCTTCTCACAACCACATTTCTTCTGTGTTCAAGAAATAATTCAAGCATTTCCTTGAGAGTGAGAAGTCTTGGCTGCCTGTTTACAAGAGCAAGATTTATTATTCCATAGGTAGTCTGCAATTGAGTGTGGGAATAAAGCTGATTGATGATAATATCAGTGTTTTCTCCTTTCCTGACCTCAAGAACAATCCTGATACCTTCCTTGCTTGACTCATCTCTGACATTGCTGACTCCGCCTATCTTTTTTTCACCAACAAGTCTGGCTATATTTTCAACAAGAGTGGCTTTGTTTACCTCATAAGGAATTTCAGTAATGACAATGTTATCGTGGTTCTTCGTCTCTTCAACATCAACTCTGCCGCGAATTGTGATAATACCCTTACCCGTGTTATAAGCCTCAACAATACCCTGTGTTCCGCATATTATCCCGCCTGTGGGAAAATCGGGTCCTGCTATACATGTCATAAGATCCTCTACAGTACTATCCGGTTTTTTAATAAGCATTATCAGTGCGTCACATACCTCGCCGAGATTATGGGGCGGGATATTGGTTGCCATACCAACAGCAATACCAGAAGAACCGTTTATAAGAAGATTTGGCACTTTGCTCGGAAGAACAATCGGCTCAACAAGAGACTCATCAAAATTTGGCATAAACTCAACCGTGTCTTTATCGATATCCGCGAGAACCTCCATTGCGATGGGCCGCAGTCGAGCCTCAGTATACCTCATCGCCGCAGGCGGATCTCCGTCTATTGAACCAAAGTTTCCCTGTCCATCAACAAAAATATATCTGAGGGTAAAGTCCTGCGCCATTCTAGCAACAGATTCATATATGGGAGAATCCCCATGCGGATGATATTTCCCCATAACCTCACCAACAATACGAGCACTTTTCTTGTATGGTTTGCCTGGTTCAAGACCGAGTTCAAGCATTGCATAAAGAATTCTTCTGTGTACAGGTTTAAGTCCATCCCTGACATCAGGAAGAGCTCTTCCTATGATAACGCTCATTGCATAATCAAGGTATGAGTTCTTCATCTCGAGCTCAATACCCATTGTTGTTATCTTTTCTTTTTGCTGTTCTTTCTTTTCTTTATCCTCCACGATTCCTCCTTAAATATCAATGTTCCTTGCTTCAAGAGCATAAGTTTGAATGAATTGTTTTCGTGGCTCCACCTGTTCACCCATCAAAATTGTAAAGATTTCCTCAGCCTTCGCGGCATCTTCCAGAGTGACCCTCAATAATCTTCTCGTAGCAGGATTCATTGTTGTTTCCCATAGTTGCTCGGGATTCATCTCTCCAAGACCCTTGTATCTCTGAACCGTAACACCCTTCTTACCGGTTTCTTTAACAGCATCAAAAAATTGTTCAAAAGATATTTTCTCATTACTTCCATCGTGCAATACTGTAAGTACTTCATTCCAGAATTCCCTTGATAGCCCCAGACCACCAACCTCCGCAAAAAGTTTTTCGCATTCCCTTCGTTCAAATATTTCGGTAAGCTGGTAATTACCAACAAAAAGGTTCTGGTTGTTAAGCTGATTTTTGTCCATAAATTCTGAAAGCTGTTTGTCTGTATAAAAGTAGTGCTGGTCGCCATTCAATTTGATTGAATAACTGGGAAGTAAACCGGTTTTTTTATCAACAAGAGAAAAATATTCCTTTATATCAAGTCCTCGTTTTTTCAACATCCTCCCGAGTTCGCCAAATCTTTTTGAAAGCTTAGCAAGTTTTTTCACCTCAGAACCTGTAAGTTCTTTATTGTGGGAAGATATTCTGACCTGAAGTTTTTCACTTCCAAGATTAAGAAGAATATCCTCCATTTCGGATTCACTCTCAATATAAGCCTCCTTTTTCCCCTTTTTTATCTTATAAAGCGGCGGTTGAGCTATATAACAGTATCCCTGTTTTATAAGCTCTGGCATCTGCCTGAAAAAGAAAGTCAAAAGCAGGGTTCTTATGTGAGCACCATCAACATCAGCATCTGTCATTATGATAATCTTATTATAGCGAATTTTAGAAATATCAAACTCCTCACCATATCCAGCGCCAATAGCACTTATTGTCATTCTGATTTCATTATTGCTCAGTACCTTATCAAGCCTTGCTTTTTCTGTATTAATGATTTTCCCTCTCAAAGGAAGAATAGCCTGAAAAGTCCTGTCACGGCCCTGTTTTGCGCTTCCGCCTGCAGAATCTCCCTCAACAATGAAGAGCTCCCGCAACTTTGGATCACGAACAGAACAATCAGCAAGTTTTCCAGGAAGGTCTCCGCCCTCTGCAAGTTTTTTTCTTGTCAGGTCTCTTACTCTCCTTGCAGCCTCCCTGGATTTTAAAGCAGTGATAGCCTTATTCAAAATATCTCTGGCAGCATCAGGATGCTCTTCAAGGAAGGTATAGATCTTATCAAAAGTAATGCTTTCAACAAAAGGCTTAACTGTTGAATTGCCAAGCTTTGTTTTTGTCTGACCCTCAAACTGCGGATCAGGTATCTTCAAACTTATAACAGCGGTCAAACCCTCCCTCACATCCTCTCCGCCAAGCGTAGTATCAGAATCAAGTATCTGATTTTTCTTGCCATATTCATTGATGCTTCTTGTAAAACCGGCTCTGAAACCTGTCAGATGAGTTCCACCTTCTCTTGTATTTACGTTATTTACAAAAGAAAGAATTGTTTCGTTATATCCATCATTGTACTGAAAAGCAACTTCAATTTCCATGTCTCCTTCATTTTTCTTAAAACAATATGGTGGTGAAAATAGCGAGGCCTTATTCTTATTCAAAAACTCAACAAACGAAACCAGTCCACCATCAAACTTGAAAAGTTCACTTCTTGATTTTCTCTCATCCTCAAATTTTATTGTAACCTCTGGATTCAAAAACGCCAGTTCTCTTAATCTGCTTGCAAGGATATTATCGTCAAACTCAACTGACTCAAAAATTTCACCATCAGGCTTAAAAGTAACCATGGTACCTGTTTCCTTGGTCTTTCCAACCACAGTAAGTTCTGAAACCGGTTTACCCCTTTCATATTTCTGATGATAGATCTTCTCATCTCTTCTAATTTCAACCTCAAGCCACTCAGAAAGAGCATTAACAACAGAAACTCCAACTCCGTGTAGCCCACCCGAAACTCTGTAGGCTTTTCTGTCAAATTTACCGCCTGCGTGAAGCATGGTCAGAACAACCTCAACAGCAGGTTTATTCACTGTCCTGTGTATATCAACAGGTATACCTCTTCCGTTATCAACAACTGAAACGCTGTTATCAACATGTACCACAACAGAAATTTCAGAACAATAACCAACCATTGCTTCGTCGATACTGTTGTCAACAACCTCATAAACAAGATGGTGCAAACCAAAAATTGATGTATCTCCAATATACATAGCAGGTCTTTTTCTAACAGCTTCTATACCACCAAGTACCTGAATCTTCGTAGCGTCGTATCTGGCTCCGGACTTATCCTTTTCCATAAAAATTTCCCCCTTTTTAAAAGTCTAAAAATTATAACATTTTTTTATCATTAAGTCAAATAAAAATTGATTCTCTCATGTTTTCTAAGAGCCAAAAAATCAATTACTTAGAAAATTCAGAATTCGGGGAAATATTTTTGCTTAAAAAAATTCGATTTTATGGGCAAAAAATCCGGAGGGGAATAATAGGTCTCAAGTATTTTTCTGAGATATAAATTGCGGTAATTATTGAAAATAAAGCCATCTCCAAAGATGAAATAAAATTTCGCATCATAAGAATTCACCACTTTAACATCAATTTTTTCAAAGTAATCTGTAAATTTTTTTGTGTCACTTTCTTTGAGAGATACTATCAAAAAATCCCTTCCATCAAAATTTTTAAAGTCAGTCACATAATCATAATACCTTCCGCTTCTGGACATTGAACCGAATAAAACAAAATCCTTTTTACAATGATAAGATAAAACAGAAGCCTCAGTATATCCTGTGGAAGCAAGAATTCTACTGTCTGACTGCTCATCAATCATCCTGCATATCTGTTGTGGTTTCATAAACATGATAATCTGAGGATACTTTTTTGACGACTTAAACACATCTACGGGAATTAAAAAAATCATCAGTACAAAAATCAAAATTATCACTGATAAATAAAAATTATATTCTGTTGCTTTTTCGAGAATATCATCCTTAAAAAATAACAAAAGCATAAAGAAAAAAGGGTAGAATGACGCTGTCCAGTGAAGGCCCACATTTTTAACAAAAGAAAGAATAAAGAAGAAAATCAGGGGAATCACAAAAAGGTACCGGAAAAAACCTGCAGATGCCATTTCTTTCAAGTTGTTCAAAAAAAATCTTTTTCTCCAAAAAGCAATCGCAAGAAATGGAGTCATCAGAAAAACCTGTTCAATTAAATACACCAGAACCCACACAGGATTGATTGACATATTTTTGTTTCTGAAAAAAAGATTGAACATTATATTCAACCAGCAATTGTTATAATTCCAGATGATATTGATGGCAACAAAAGGAAGCATTGCAATGGCAGCAATTATTGTGATTCTCCAGATTTCCTTTTTTCTCTGCGCGATGCAGAAAAATAAAACCGCAAGGATAAAAACAGCAAAAAAATATTTGGAAAGAAAAGCGAGCCCACCGAAAATACCGGCAATAGCAGCATCAAAAGTTTTACCTGTTTTCACAGCCCTGTAAAAGAAAATCCCTGAAAGAAAAGTAAAAAATATCAGAGGCACATCATTAACGCTCAAAACATTCAATACGCTTATAGGTGAAAGAAGAAAAATCGTGCCACACAGATACGCTTTATTCCTGTCTATTTCAGAAAGGGTTTTCACCATGATAAAAGCCATTGCAACGATACTGATAATTGGAAAAATCCTGTATATAAAGATATGATTGCCTGTAAATGAAAGCAACCACATAATCCAGCCAATCATAGGTGGATGCTCGTAATAACCATAATTAAGATTTTTAGCCCACAGAATAAAATACGCCTCATCACCTGTGATTGGAACAATCGCAGCCAGAAGAATTCT
>CAZHJN010000040.1:0-16536 GCA_964532995.1 uncultured bacterium | reverse complement strand
CATTATAATATTACCTTCTTTTATTCCTGCTGTCAATAGATAGTTTTTTCCCAATGCAGAATAAGTCTGAAGCAATAAGAATAGTATGGCTGCTTTAATAATATAAAAGGCGAATTTGAGTAGTATAGGGAAGTAAAGAGGATTTTGAAAAGGTCCAGCAGGAAGGTCGAGTTGAAGCGTAAAAAATATGTAATCGCCTTGAAAAAGTTGAGATACATAGCAGACTGCTTTCAGGTTGTTGAAAATTGGCAATGATTTAGACAGAAAAAAAGAAACTGGGAAAAAAATGAAAATGGCTTAAGCGCTACCAACTATATTGATGATAGAGTATAAGACCACACCAATCCTTAGATTACCTTTCTCAATAGAATTCATCCAGCAGAAAAACCTGGCCAGATTGTCTACGATGTACCCTACTCATGCGAATTTTTGACAGAAGATAAAAATTTTTGTAAAATTTTTCCGTTTTTGCTAACAGGAGGAGATAGATGAGAGTTAAAGTTGATGAAAATACCTGCACTGGTTGCGGGTTGTGCGTTAATAGTTGTCCTGAGGTATTTGAGATGGGAGATACTGCTGCAAAAGTTATAGCAGATCCTGTACCTGCGGATAAGGAAGAGTGCGCAAGGGAAGCAGCAGAAAACTGTCCTGTAGATGCGATATCTGTGGAATAACAGGTATTTTTTTCAGGGAAATTTCTTTTATTGGTAATTGTTGTTGCCGGTTGCTCCATCAACCACCAGGAAAGAGCACATCAACATCTTTTGAAGTCATTGCAGGAATACGAAAAAAGCATCAGTGAAAATCCTGAAGATGTTTCATTGCAGGAAAAATATTATGCTCTTGCAAGGATAGGTCTTGGAGAAATCCAGGCAAAAACAGAACTTTTTCTTCTTTACAGAAAAATACATAAAAATAAAGAAGCTGATAATATTCTGCATCAACTTTCCTCTGAAAATCCTGCTGAAGCCTCACAGTATCTTGAGAAAAAACTCCTGACCGCTTATAATCTTTTGCAACGCATAGAAATCTACCGGACGCTTGCATATCTGAACGGTCAAAATCCTTCATACTTTGATTCTCTCGGACGACTTTATCTCGGGACAGGTGAAACAGAAAACGGTATCAAAGCGCTTTCAAGGTCCGTTGAGCTTGGAAATAGAAATATTGATTCAGTGAAGTATCTTGTGAGATTGTATTTGCAGAAAAACCAGTATGAGGATGCAATAACTATGTTAAACAGGTTGCTGGCGGAAAAAGATGATCAGGAACTGAGAAAGCAACTTGCTGAAATTTATAAGAAATAGGGGGAAAAGGATCTTTATCTTGCCGAGATGAGAAAAATTAAGGGAGAAAAGCAGTTGCTTGTTGTATTCAGAAAGCCCGAAATCCAGAAACCGATCTCAGAGAAAAAACCGGCAAAACCAGAAGCAATAATGTTGAGTGAAAAAATTGATATTGAGCCGTACAGATTCATTGTTGCGGATAAATCAACGCAGACTGTAATGGTTTATCAGTTTGATGGTGTGGAATTAAAAGAGGTATTTCAGGCTCCATGCACAACAGGTAAAAACATGGAAGATAAGAAGAAACCAGGAGACCTTGCAACGCCTGAAGGGTCATTCCTTTTCACATCATTTATCCCTGGCGAAAAACTTGATCCGAAATATGGTGCAGGTGCATTTGTGCTTGATTTTCCTGATTATCTTTCAAGAAGATTAAACAAAGATGGAAGTGGGATATGGATTCACGGTACCCCTATTGAAAGGCCTCCATATAATAGCGAAGGATGTGTTGTTTTAAACGACAGGGATTTTCTTTCTCTGAAGGAATATATTGAACCCGGGAAAACATACATTCATATTGTGAAGCAAACAAAAGATATAAATTTCTCTGAGATGATTAATGTCTGGAAAACAGTGCAGCAATGGGAACAATCATGGGAATCCCTTAACACTGAACAATATCTTTCTTTCTATGGCGAAAAATTCAAAAGTGATGGTAAAGATAAAAAAACATGGTCAGAGTATAAAAAACGGGTTAACAGGAACAAAAAATATGTGAAGATTGAGATGGAAAAACCAGTACTTGTTCCATACGGAAATACAGATTTTGGTTATGTTTTTCTCCTTGATTTTATTCAGAAATATGAATCAAACGATCTTAAAAGCACAACGAGAAAAAACCTCTACCTTGCAAAGGAAAACGGCTCATACAAAATTATTGGTGAACTTGTCAAATAATTATTTTTTCAAAAATACCTCAATCACAGGAACAGTCACATCCGGCTTTTTCACGGGCAGAATCAATGCTGACATACTTATTTTTTCTTCTTTATCTTTATTTCTCACAATATTATAGTCTATTTTTCTCAATGGAATTTCAGAACCATCATTGAGAAGTTGAGCATATTCAATCATATCACCGAATTCAACCGGCAAATAAACAACAGGCCATGAAAAAATGTGAATGTAAAGGCGATTTGTTTCTGGATTATAGGTTAACCTGCAGTCCTGTGGTGGCCTGAAATTTTCAGGCGCCATTGTACAACCATAGATTGATTTACTGTGCCTGCTCATCCAGTTTCCAATACCCTGTAATCTTTCTATTGCCCTTGAGTCAAACTCGCCTCTTGCAGTCGGACCAATATTCAGAAGAAGGTTTCCTCCTTTGCTTACAATATCAATGAGCATCTTTATAAGCTGTTCAACGCTCTTCCAGGATTCTTCATCCCTGTGGTATCCCCAGGAACCTGAAAATGTATGGCATGCTTCCCAGACAACAGGTTTACCATCTACAGTGAGACCACCTGGAACATAAATCTGTTCAGGTGTAATAAAATCCCAGCTATCAGGAAGGTCAAGTCTGTTATTGATTAAAATTTCGGGTTGAAGGGATCTTATAAGCTTAACAAGGTTTTCACTGTCCCAGTCATCTCTACCTTTTCCTATCCATCCCTCAGGTCTGCCAGGACCAGCGGGATAACTGAAATCACACCAGATGATATCAATCTTTCCATATTCAGTCAGAAGTTCTCTGATCTGATTGTGAAGGTATTCTGTATATTTTTTCATGTCTCGCGTCTTATTCAATTTTTCCCTGTCAGGATGATTCCTCATAGGATGCAAACTGTCTATTGTAAAATGGGGATGATGCCAGTCAATAAGAGAGTGGTAAAAACCTATCCTCAATCCTTCATCCCTGAAAGCATCAACAAATTCTCTTATTAAATCCCTTTTTGCCGGAGTATTTGTTGCCTTGTAGTCAGTGTATTTTGAATCCCACAGGCAGAATCCTTCATGATGTTTTGTGGTTATCACTGCGTATTTCATTCCTGCGTTCTTTGCCATTTTTGCCCACTGCTTTGCATCAAAAAGGTCAGGATTAAAATATTTGAAATAAATGTCATATTTATCATCGGGAATTTGTTCACGCTGCTTGACCCACTCATGCCTTGCAGGCATCGCATAAAGACCCCAGTGAATAAACATTCCGAATCTATCACGAATAAACCAGCCTGTGTTTCCTTTTGTCATAATTTCCTCCTGTTTTTTCTTCATTTTATTTTTTTGATTCATAATGTCAAACTTTTCACAGACCCGCCACAGGAAGAACAACATGGCCTGGACGGATTGAATCATGAAAAATAGTCTGATGAGCGATCTGAAAATCTGTGTCGGTTGCAGGGTCTTTTCCAGTATTCAGATTCCTATCCCAGAGCGGGAAATTGCTGCTTGTGATATAAATTTTGATTCTGTGCCCTTTCTTAAACAGATTTGCTGTTGACATCATCTGAATGCGAAACTCGTATATTCTGCCGGGTTTTAACAAAACAGGCTTACCCCAGACATCGTTTCTGAATCTTGCCCGTATAATTCCTTCTGATATGTTTATTGATTTACCATCCGGATAAACATCAGCAAGTTTAACAACAAAATCAGTGTCAAAAGCCGAAGATGAAGCAAAAAGAATAAAGGAAATCGGCCCTATTATTTCCAGGTCATTTTCCAGAATATCGGATGTGTATACCAGGACATCTTTTCTTGATTCAATGGCTCTCTGATCGTATGGCCCTGGTTTAGCGATTTCATAAAGCCCCGGATTATATGTGCCGATTGAGTGGTTCCCGCCGATTACGGGAACAGGGTTTTCAGGGTCATAATCATATTCATCAGGATTTTCATCACCGGGTAAGTTTCTGTTGAGTATTCCACCAGCGTGAATATACCATTTTTCATATTTTACCCCCGCAGGTGGCCACTGGTATTCGTCCTGCCAGATGTTTTTCCCCATAACAAAAATTCTTATCGGCGCTTTTTGAAATTCTTCAGGGTTTCTCTCGTGAAGAATACAATCAAGCCACCTTATTGTTGCGTCATTTTCAGCCAGTGATTGAGGGTCAAAATCAATCTCTCCAAGGGTGGTTAAAGGATTAATGCCGTGTGTCCAGGGACCGATAATTATCCTGTGGCTATCAGCAATCTTTTGTGTTTTGCTGTATTTTCTCAGTTGATTGAAAATATTGAACATCTCATCAGGATAATAGTCATACCAGCCTCCTATCAGCAATACAGGCATCTGAAATTTCTCATAGTAAGGGGCAAGAGTGAATTTTTCCCAGAAGGAATTATAAACATTATTGGAGACAAAGTCTCTGTAAGATTTCACAATCCCCGCACCGCTTTTCTCATCAAGTTCAATGACAGGCAGGGATTTAATCAATTTTGATACATCAAAAACAGGCATTGTCTGTGCTTCTGAGGTCCTGCTGTTTGTTTCAAAACACAACCAGCTCCATGTCAAACCAAGGGATAAAGCGCCATTTGAGTAATATGCCTGTTTCCAGCAATCACCTGTCATAAATTGCGGACATAACACAGTCAGTCTTTTGCTTCCTGAAATTGCTGCGTAAAACTGTGTTGCTGCAAGGTATGAAGCTCCAAACATCCCTATTTTCCCATTGCACCATGGTTGTTTTGCAATCCATTCAAGGGTATCATAGCCATCGTTTTCTTCATTGATAAAAGGATAAAAAGAACCCTCTGAAGCATATCTTCCCCTGCAGTCCTGACAAACAAACGCAATACCCCTTGAAAGAAAATCCACTGGATTGACAAAATTCCGGTTATAGGCGGTTCTCACAAGAACAACAGGAAAAGGGCCTGTTTTATCCGGAAGAAAAACATTTGTTGCAAGTCTGATTCCATCCCTCATTTCCACCTGTACATTTCTCATAACTTTTATCTCCATTAATACTCCCTTTTCGAGTTGATATATAATATCACTCTGTCAGGCAGGTCAGAAAATTTCTGATTTGCGGTTTTTATTAATAAAACTTGAATTATTCATTGAATTGAAATAATATAAGCCTGCCAAAAGGGGGGAAAAATATGAGTAAACTGGCTATCTTCGGGGGAGAACCAGCAGTAAAAAACAGGTCTGATGACATTTTCAGGAGAAATATCACAAAAGAGATGGAAGATGCTGTTTTAAAAGTTCTGCATGAGTGGAAGATGTCTTCCACTGATATCACAAAAGAGTTTGAAAAGGAATTTGCACAGTGGCATAATATGAAATTTGGACTCGGATGCAATACCGGCACAGCTGCGATACACTGCGCAATGTATGGCGCAGGAGTTGGCGCTGGAGATGAAATTATATGCCAGAGCACAACATACTGGGCAAGCTGTCTGCAGGCATTTTCCCTTGGAGCAACTGTTGTTTTTGCTGATATTGATCCTGAAACATTATGCATAAATCCGGATGATATTGAGCACAGAATAACAACTCGCACAAAGGCAATTATTGTTGTTCATTATGCCGGTTATCCTGCTGATATGGACAGAATTTTACCCATTGCCAGAAAACACAATATAAAGGTCATAGAGGATGTTTCTCATGCGCACGGAGCTCTTTACAAAGGGAAAATGGTCGGTACATTCGGCGATGTTTCTGCATTTTCATTGATGAGCGGTAAGGCATTTGCAATAGGTGAAGCAGGCATCATGCTCACAAATGACAGGGATATCTATGAAAGAGCCATACTTTTTGGTCATTATGAAAGACATTCAGAGATTGAAAACCCTGAGCTTAAAAAATTTGCCGGTCTTCCCTGGGGTGGTTATAAATACAGGATGCACCAGATGTCCTCTGCGCTCGGTCTTGTTCAGATAAAACAGTTTCAGAAAGATATGGTTGAAATTGACAGAGCAATGAACTATTTCTGGGACCTTTTAGAGGGATACCCTGGAATAAGGGCACATAGACCCCCAAAGAATTCTGGCTGCACAAAGGGTGGCTGGTATGCTTCACTGGGCAGATATATCAAAGAAGAACTTGGAGGTCTTTCCATTACAAAATTCTGTGAGGCTTTAAGGGCTGAAGGTGTTGGATGGGCTCAACCCGGCTGCAATAAAGCCCTGCATATGCATCCTTTATTCCAGAGTGTTGATGTGTACAGAGAAGGACTTCCAACAAGAATAGCCCATTCAAACCGAGATGTAAGAGAGAAAACAGGAAGTTTACCAAACTCAGAAGCCCTTCAGAAAAAGGTATTTGCTGTACCATGGTTCAAGCATTTCTATCCGGATAGAATAAAAGAATACGCTGACGCCTTCAAAAAGGTGATTGAAAACTATAAAGAACAACTTCTTCCAGAGGATAAAGGAGATCCTGAAGAACTTGGTGGCTGGTTTTTGAGCAAAAGATAAAAAGGAGAAAACATGGAAAAACTTGCAATGGACGGCGGGATTCCTGTGAGAAAAAATCCGATGCCTGCAAGGGTTATGTTTGATGAAGAGGAAAAACAGGCTGTAATGAGAATCATTGAAAAAATGATGACAGGAAGCCAGGTTCTTGATAGGTACGGAGGAATTGAGGTCGATGCTTATGAACAGGAGTTTGCACAGTTTTTTGGGAAAAAGTTTGCAACAGCGGTAAGTTCCGGTACAGCAGCAATTCACTCTGCCATTGCCGCATTACACCCAGAACCAGCAAGCGAGATAATCACAAGTCCTATTACAGACCCTGGCGCTGTGATGCCTGTTGTTTTCCAGCAGTGTATCCCTGTTTTCTGTGATGTTGAGTATGAAACTCTGAATCCATCACCTGAATCTATTGAAAAAAATATAACTGAAAAGACTGTTGCCATAATTGCAGTCCATCTTGCAGGATTTCCAGCAAAGATTGATAAAATCTGTCAGATCGCTTCAAAATATAAAATCCCTGTTATAGAAGACTGTGCGCAGGCGCATGGAGCTAAATACAGAGGAAGATACTGCGGCAGTTTTGGAACACTTTCTGCTTTCAGCCTTATGTCAGGAAAACATACCACAAGCGGTGGTCAGGGCGGTATGGTGCTGACTGATGATGAAGGTCTTTACTGGGAGGCAAAAAGATTTGCTGACAGGGGTAAACCATTTAACAGCCAGGAAACCACAAACCTGTTTGCGGGTTTGAATTACAGAATGACTGAACTTGAGGCAGCGATTGGAAGGGTGCAGCTGAAGAAAATATCAGAAATTGCTGAAAAAAGGAGAATAATTTACAAAAAACTCAGGGAAGGGTTTGAAAAACAGCTGAAAGCATTCAGAATTCCTCCCGCTGAACAGGACTCAGAACCAAACCCATGGTTTTTATTTGTGCATGTGGACAGAGAAAAATTGAGGGCCTCCAATGAAATTCTTGCAAAGGCAATCTCAGCAGAAGGCATACCTGTTGGACAGAAATATGTTGTTCCAATGCATCAGGCAAAGTGGATTGTTGAAAAGCGCGCTTTTGGAAAAAGTCAATTGCCATGGTCTCTGCCAGGAGCAAGAGACATTGATTATACTCATATGTGCCCTGTTGCCGAAAAGGCACTTGAAGATCATATGACCCTTTTCATTCATGAATATTATGAAAAACAGGAAATAAATGATATCATAGAGGCATTCGTAAAGGTTGAAAAGCATTTTTTGAAATAAGGGAGAGGAAATGAAAGAAATTAAGATCGGAATTATAGGGTTTGATACATCACATGTTTCTGCATTCACAAAACTTATTAATGATCCGTCGGATACCTTCCATGTCCCTGGCGGCAGGGTTGTTGCTGGAGCGCCAACATTCAGCCCTGACTTTGATTTAAGTTATAACAGGGTTGAGGGATTTAAAAAAGAACTTGTTGAAAAGTATAATGTCAAACTTTATGACAGGATTGAAGATATGCTTGATGTCGTTGATGCCGTGCTGCTTGAAAGTGCCGATGGTCGTCGCCATCTGAAAGAAGCAGAACCTGTTATTAAAACAGGAAAACCAATGTTTATAGACAAACCATTTACTGCAGGTTATGCTGATGCTGCAAAGATTGTTCAGCTGGCAGAAAAATATAAATGCCCGATCTTTTCCTGTTCTTCTTTGAGGTTTGATGCAAATATTCAGAAGGTGAGAAATGATTCTGAACTCGGAAATGTTTTAGGCTGTGATGCTTTCTCATCAGAAAGCAGGGTGGATGTTATGCCAGGTTTTTTCTGGTATGGAATCCATGGAATTGAAATTCTTTTTTCGTTTATGAAAACAGGCTGTCAATCAGTTCAGGTATTTAACACTGATTCTGCTGATATAGCCACTGGCATCTGGAAAGATGGAAGGATTGGAGTTTACAGGGGTATAAAGAAAGGGGCTCCTTCCTACGGAATGACGGTTTTCGGAGAAAAAAAGGTCTGCCAGACAACGTATAATCCTGATATTCCGATGTACTCAATGCTGATCAAAGAAATCATGAATTTTTTTCAGTCAGGTATTCCGCCTTTCCCGATTCAGGAAACCCTTGAAATCGTTGCATTTATGGAAGCATCTCTTATCAGCGAAAAGGAAAAAAGACCTGTAAACCTAAAAGAAATAATGGGCTGATTTTATTTCAAGCATTCTGCTGGCACCAGCATTGTTTCCCTGCTGAAGGAAAAAACCCTGGGCACATTAAACATCACAGGAGAAGGAGTATAAAGCTTGTGATGTGATAACATCCAGATTTTTCCGTCCTGGCCTGCCGGTACATCCGCAACAATAATTTTTGTACCCTGGTACTTTATCTCTTTACCATCCCCATCAAAAATTTTCACAGGCACAACACTCTCACAATACATTGCCAGTTTTTTTGTACCGGAAGGAACATAAAAATATAACTTTCTCTGCCAGTCCGAAATCACAATATGATCAACAACTGCAAAAGGAAGCCATTCAGGAAACATTATTATAAAAGTGATCTTCTGGTCTGACACTGACATTGAATAAAGACCCTTTTTCTCTGTTTTTATATTGATGGGGTAAACTTCTCCATCAGATGGAATAAACTGGTTAAACAAAACCTTTCCTGAAGGATCCCTGATAATGGTTCTGTCTCCCGGATAATTTTCTCTTTTCCCAACCTTGATTTTAATGGTTAAATCATCGACATCTTCAGGTACAAAAAATTTGAAATTATGACTGCCCCAGAAAGCATGAGTTGTAATGAATTTTTGTTCTGATGAGGGGTTTATTTTTTTTACAGGAGGAACAAGGTTATTCAGATTGAATGACCTGTGTTCAAAATCATATGGTTTGTATTTATCTATACCATCTTTTATTATAAGGTCAAGTTCTTCAACAGAAACAGGTTTTATGCTTCCCCATTTTTCCTTATTTTTGATATCCCATTGGTGCCTGAGTTCTGCATCAGCAGTTTCATATCTATTTACAATTAACTGGTGCATCCTGTAGACATGAACCATTGTTGAGTCATATATCCGCCACATAAAACCAAGAAGTTTCCTGACTGCCTGCTTTCTTTCCTCTGTCTTTGGTTTTGCAGTTTGATATTCGTAGTAAAGCCTGAGATACTGGATATATTTTTTGTAATCATTTATCCTTGCCTTCACCTCTGGTTTTTTTGCAAGTTTGTCTGCCTCAGCGATATCCCTGAAAGATAGAGCAAGTTCGTGGTCAGTAAGCATGAAGGATTTTGCCCATCTTTCAAGCATTCTCTGCATCGGCTCTCTTGCCTGTTCAAATGCCTTTGAATAAAAATCATCAAGAATCTTTTTTTCATCCAGATCAGGATTCCACAATAACCTTGAGGATAAATACCATGTTATCCCGACAGCACCGCTGCTGTAGGTGCTTTCAGAAAGAAATGCTGCAACATTACTTTTTCTCCAGAATCTAATCTTTTTCGCAGGAGTTTCAAGATAATTAAAGGTCGGCATATCCTGGTTCCAGTCAGGAATGGACCAGTAATCATAGAGACCGAAAAATTTAATTTTCCTGCCCCATAATTCAACAAGTTCATCCCCTGAATAACCGGTCCTCTGAAAACCATAAGGGACAACAACAACATATACATTTGGCTCAAGTTCTATATCCGGCACACCCGCATGTTCATTGTAGGCAAGAAGACTGACAGATTTTCCCGGAAACCTCTTTGCGACCTCTCTTGCAACATGGTTTGCAAGAAAAAAAACCCTGTCACTGACAGAGCCGATTTTTTTGCATTCCGCGCACTCACAGTGTCCACCACCATCAGAAGGTTCCACACTTACAGCAAATGAGCCAGGACCATCCGGATCTGCATCAATCTGTCTTTTCAGTTGAGCAAGTCTATCCTTTACATAGAGATCTATGAGCCCTGGGTTTGAATAACACGGCTTTGTTTGCGGGCTCCATGGCTGTCTTTTACCACCTATTTCTGCAAGATACTCCGGATGCTCCATCAATATATTTTTGTTTGCTGTGTTGAATGCTTCTCCTGCATGGCCGCTTATTCGTATTTCTCCTCCGAGGAAATTTTTTCTCTTCCAGTCTTCCCATTTCTTCTGAAGTTTCATTTCTGGATCCAGTGGAAGTCTTCCACCGAATCCACCGGTTCCGAAAAAGTCCCTCTGAAGAAATGCCGGCTGTTCAACGAGATTCAATCTCACATCAATCCTTTTCAATTCAGGAACAACCGTCCAGTTTTCTCCAGGGAAAAACCATCTGTATCCCAGTGTTTCAAGATATCTGTAAACTCCATACTGGATACCGGCAGGTGAATTTCCTGATATAAAAAGTCTTTGGTTGCCATCAGAATAAATCGCAAATGCTTCTTTTCTCATGCCTTTCAGGGCATCTTTAATAGAATCAGGCAGAATTTGAGAATCTTTTTGCAGTATAAAAATTCCGTTCTCACTCTTTTGTGTGATAACACTGAAATTTACCCCTGTTGCTCTGTTCAACCAGTATGCAAGTTCATCCGCAATCTCCCTGATTTTCAGGGATGAACTTTCTTCAATGAAAATCTTATTACTGTAAAAAGATACTGAACCCTGTCCGATCAACTCTAAAGACCAGAATAATACAAAAACTGCAATCAAAATTAATGTTTTTTTCATCTTACTCCTTTTGTTCTGTTATTTGTTTATTGCCGGACATATACTATAATATAATAAATTTACCAAATTCTTATAGGGAGGTAAATAATGAAAAAGAGAAGGATTTTTCTCTCGCTTCTGGCTCTGGGTTTTCTTGCAGGATGCGCAATGGTGACGATTTATGTAACGTTTCCAGAAGAAAAAATTAAAAAGGCAGCCGAAGACATTGAAAAAATGCTTGAGTCCAGGATTGACAGATCTTCTATTTTTTATTCCCTGAAAAATTTCATTTCAACCCCTGTTTTCGCTCAGGAGTCATCTGTTTCTTCTGAAATCAGGACAGATTCTCCAAAAATCAGAGAAGCCATAAGCCAGATTAAATCATGGGCTGATGAACTTGCCTCTTATAAAAAAGAAGGATACATCGGCGAGACTCTTGATTATCAGGTTGGAATCGTTCAACTGCCTCAGGATGTTGAACTGGCAAGAAAGGTAAAGGATATAGTTCAAAAGGAAAACAGGCAAAGAAACATTATCCTTGATGAAATATTCAGAATTAATAATGTTGCCCCTGATCAGCGCCAGACCTTCAGAGAACTTTTTGCAAAAACAAAACTGAAAAATGTTAAATCTGGAGAGTGGTTTCAAAACTCAGATGGTTCCTGGGTTCAGAAAAAATGAAATTAAGAATTTTAAATGGCTGTGAAGCCTCAGCAGAAGGAGCAATCTCCGCTGGTTGTGCATTCTATGCCGGTTATCCAATAACTCCACAGAACAGGTTTCCGGAGTATATGAGTAAAAGAATTTTAGAAAATGGCGGAGTATTTATCCAGGCAGAAAGTGAAACATCTTCAGTAAATATGCTTTTTGGAGCAGCGGCAGCCGGTTTCAGGTGCATGACATCGTCATCAAGTCCTGGAATATCACTCATGCAGGAAGGAATTTCTTACCTTGCTGGATGCGAACTGCCTGCAGTAATAGTGAATATGAACAGGGGAGGTCCAGGACTTGGTGATGTTACACCAAGCCAGTCAGATTACTTTCAGTCGACAAGAGGCGGAGGGCATGGAGACTATCGCACAATTGTTCTTGCTCCATGGTCATGCCAGGAAATCCACGACCATACCTATCTTGCCTTTGACCTTGCTGATAAATACAGGAATCCTGTACTTATTCTCGGTGATGGGCTTTTAGCCCAGATGTATGAGACAGTCCGGCTGAAACCAAAAAAGAAAAGATTTCCAAAAAAACCATGGTCCCTTGATGGGTGTGCTGGAAGAAAACCAAATTCTTTGAAATCTCTTTTTTTGACCCCTGGTGTTCTTGAAGCCCATAACTGGAAACTTGCTGCAAAATGGTCAAAAATCGAAAAAAGAGAAATAAGGTGGGAATCTTATTACTGTGAGGATGCAGGTTATGTGGTGATCAGTTTTGGCACCTGCGCCAGGATTGCAAAGGAAGCGGTTGAAAGAGCAAGAGAAGAAGGTATGAGTATAGGTATTTTCAGGCCGATAACCCTGTGGCCCTTCCCATATTTGCAGCTTGCAGAGTGTTTAAAACGTGCAAAAAAGGTTCTTGTGGTTGAAATGAATCTCGGTCAGATGATAGAAGATGTAAAACTTTCAGCAAGAAATTCTGACGCAAGAATCTTTTTCTATGGAAGACCTGGTGGTGGAGTGCCTGATCCTGATGAGATTTACAGGGAGATAAAGAAAAAATGAAATCAATATATCAAAGGCCGGAAAGTCTTACACAGGAAAATACAATATACTGCCCTGGATGTGGACACGGAATCATTCAGAAACTCATTGCAGAAGTTATTGATGAACTTGAAATAAGAGAAAAAACAATTGGTGTTGCTCCTGTTGGTTGTGCTGTCCTTTCTTATAACTATTTCAATTTTGATGTGACAGAAGCCGCTCATGGAAGAGCGCCTGCTGTTGCAACCGCGATTAAAAGGCTTCTTCCAACAAGGATTGTTTTCACATACCAGGGAGATGGGGATCTCGCCGCAATAGGAACTGCTGAAATTATACACTCAGCAGCAAGAGGAGAAAATTTTTCTGTTTTCTTTATAAACAATGCTGTCTATGGAATGACAAAGGGTCAGATGGCCCCAACGACACTTCTCGGACAGAAAACAACCACCACAACAAAAGGAAGAAACCCCAATTTTCATGGTTTCCCAATCAGGATGTGTGAACTTTTATCCTCCCTTGATGGTGTCACATATCTTGAAAGAACAACAACAAGTGAAATCTCAGGCATCCTTGCGACAAGAAGAGCAATAAAAAAAGCGTTTTTGTGGCAGATGCAGAACAGGGGTATGTCCTTTGTTGAAATACTTGCCAGTTGTCCTACAAACTGGAAGAAAACCCCATCTGAATCAATGAAATGGATAAAGGAAGAAATGGAAAAATATTATCCTGTAAAGGTATTTAAAGAACCTGCTGAAATAAGATGATTTTTCTTGTTCCGCTCTCCATGTTTTTTCTGTTTTTTTTCTTTCTGATTCTACTTTTTCTGTTTTTAGTTGTGCTTCCAATCCATGCTGTAAGAATTGCTCTTGAAAAAATCGGACTTTCTCCTGTTGTTGCATTTTTTGTGCTTCTCGCATCCCTTGCAGGCAGTTTTATCAATATACCTGTTGCGGTAAAAACTGATACTGGATTTGTTCTTGCACATAATTTTTCTGCATCTTTTCTTAATGATATTCCTTTTGATGGTCAGGTGATTGCGATAAACCTTGGTGGTGCAATTATCCCGCTGTGTCTTTGTCTTTATCTTATTCCGAAAGCAAAATTTCTTCCCCTGTTTTTTTCAACAATAATTTCTGCCATTGTGTGCCATCAACTTTCATCGGTGGTTCCAGGGATTGGTGTTCAGATACCGGCTCTGATTCCACCGCTTGTTTCGGTTTTACTTGCATTTCTGTTTTCTCCGGGAAATAAGATCCCTGTTGCTTATGCAAGCGGGGTTCTTGGTGTCCTGATAGGTGCTGATTTAATGAATCTGGGAAATCTCGGTGATTTTCAGGGAATGATGAGTATCGGTGGCGCCGGTGTTTATGATGGTATATTTCTTGTCGGAATTATTTCAGCACTTCTTGCTTAGATAAAAACGGGTTGACAAACTTCCGGAATATCAGTAAATTATCTGTATAAAATGGAGGGGATATGATAGGGAAAAGTATCAATCTGTGGGTTGCACCGCCTGGCAGAGATATCTACGATGTTCTTTCAGTTATCAAGGATGCCGGATATGATGCGGTTGAGCCAAATCTTGATGAATCAGGATATCTCTCAACCGACAGCACCGAAAAAGAGATTGAAAAATTCAGAAATCAGGTAGAAAAGAAGGGACTCAGGATAGCCAGTGTCAGTTCAGGGTTGTTATGGAAGTACACATTGAGTTCCCCAAATGAACAAATCAGGGAAAAAGCCCAGAATATCATAAAAAAACAGATTGAATGCGCAAGAATTCTCGGTACTGATGGAATCCTCATAATTCCCGGTGTTGTTCAGGCTGATTGGTCGGCTCAGGAGGAAATCGTTCCATATGATGTTTGCTGGCAGAGAACTTCTGAATCAATTAAAAATCTCATTGAATTTGCTGAAAAAAACAGGGTTTGTCTCTGTCTTGAGCCTGTGTGGAATAAGTTTCTCATCAGTCCGGTTGAAATGAAGAATTTTGTCGAGTCCTTCAGGTCAGAGTATGTTGGTGTCTATTTTGACACAGGCAATGTTATGCTATACGGTTATCCTGAAATGTGGATAAAAATTCTCGGTAAACATATCAAAAAAATACATTTTAAGGATTTCAAAGTTCAGATAGGAAACATCAATGGATTTTGCATGCTTCTTGAAGGCGACGTTAACTGGCAGGCAGTGATGAAAGCTTTAAGAGAAATAGATTTTAAAGGTTATGCCACAGCAGAATTCTGGGCTTACAGGCACTGCCCTGAGACTGTTATATACCATGCATCAATAAGCATGGACAGGATTCTTAAACTGTAATGGAAAATACACGGCAGGAAATCCTTGGTTTGTTGAGGGGTCAATATATAGGTAAAATCCCTGTCTCTCTTTATAAAATAGACCCATACGATGATAAAAGCTTCTGGGCAGGACATTCAAGTTTCCACAGGTTACTTGAAAAGATGCGAAGGGATTGCCATAACTTTTTCTTTTTCAGACCTGCCACAGGATTTTTCTTTTCAGCACCTGGCTCAATTGAGGTAAAAGAAGAAAGAAAACAGGATACAAGAATTTCAGAAGTTGTCACATTAACAGTTGAAACAGAAAAAGGTACTCTAACCCGCTCTGCGAGAACCACAAAACTGAGTTCGGAACAATGGGTGCTTAAACCATGGATAACAAACTCTCATGATATAGAAAAATTCCTTTCTCTTCCATACACTCCGTATACCCCTGATATGGGAAATTTTTTTCAAAAAGAATCGCAGTACGGTAATAAATCAATACCTGCGATTTCTCTTCCTGATCCCGCGGGTGTTGCAGGTACACTTTTTGCGCCGGGAGATCTCTCAAAGTTTCTATCAGAAAACGAGAAACAGGTTTCTGAAATTTTTGAGGTTTTCACAGAGCGACTTCAAAATGTCTACAGAGCAATCTCATTGCAGGTCCACAATACAATAATAAGAATTCGGGGTGCAGAATATCTTACTCCGCCAGTATTACCTGTTGAATACTTCCACAACTACCGTGAAATTTTCAATAATCTGATAATCAAGCCAGACACAAAGCTCATAAATATACTTCGTTCTGGAAACCTTAATTATATCTGTTACCACTGGCACGATATGAAGGAAGACCTCCTGCCTTATGTTTTGAAGATGGGGATTGATATACTTGAACCGGCTGTCAATACCGTTGAGTTTCCTCTGACAGTATCAAGAGTAAGAAAGGTTGCGGGTCCTGATATAACCATTATGGGAGGTCCTGCACTTGAAGAAATTGAATTTCGTTCTGCATATGAGATTGCTCAGGTCTGCAAAGACTCCATTGTCCAGAATGGGAAAAGCACAAAATTCATTCTCATACCTTCCGGTGTTCCTTCTTCTATCCCTTTAGCAAGCCAGACAGAAAAAAATCTGTTTGTGATGATAGATACAGCAAGGCAGTTCAGTTTTTAATCGTTTGTTTTTATTTTAAGC
>CAZHJN010000039.1:0-16585 GCA_964532995.1 uncultured bacterium | reverse complement strand
TTTTCTTTATTGTCAATATAGAAGATAAAAAACCAGATTTTTTGAGCTGGTATAATCCATCGAACTATTATTTCGTCTAATCCTTGCATTTTTGATTTGTGTTATCATAAAAGAAAAAAATTTTATGATAGAGGACGCAAAAATAACACTGGATAGCAGACAGAAGGTAATTTTTTTTACCCTGCTGTTTGTATGCATAGCCTGCATATTATATTATGGCAGGACATTTTTTATTATTTCAAATCTATTGATAAGTGTATTTTACCTGATAACGATAGTTTACAAATTTTTTCTCGTTTTCATTGGTTTTGTTAAAAAACAGGAAATTTCAATCAACCAGGTACAAATAGATGGATTACCTGAAGAGTCTCTTCCGGTTTATACAATCCTTTTGCCTGTCTATAAAGAAACAGGCATTCTTCAACAGCTGATAACAGCAATTTCCCAGATTGATTATCCTGCTGATAAACTTGATGTAAAACTTCTTGTTGAAGAAACAGATACAGCAATGCAGGATGCACTGAAAAAGATTAAACTACCTGAATTTTTTGAGGTGATTATTGTGCCGGATTCCTTTCCGAAAACAAAGCCAAAGGCTTGTAATGTGGGACTGTCGCGTGCAAAAGGTGAATATCTTGTGATTTATGACGCTGAGGATATTCCGGAGCCAGACCAGTTGAAGAAAAGTGTAATCGCATTTCAAACCGCAGATGACCCTTCTGTCATCTGCCTTCAGGCAAAACTTAACTATTACAACCCGAAGCAGAATATTCTTACAAGATGGTTTACCGCTGAATACTCAATGTGGTTCGATCTTTATCTTCCGGGTCTTGACAGCCTGCGGGTGCCTATTCCTCTTGGCGGGACTTCCAACCATTTTAAGGTTGTTGTGCTGAAAAAGATCGGTGGCTGGGATTCTTATAATGTTGCGGAGGATTGCGACCTTGGAATAAGGCTGTTCAGGGAAGGTTATAGAACAAGAGTTCTTGACAGTACAACCTGGGAAGAAGCAAACAGCAAATTGAAAAACTGGCTAAGACAGCGTTCCAGGTGGGTTAAAGGGTATATTCAAACATGGTGTGTGCACATGCGAAATCCAGTGTATCTTACAAAAAAAATGGGACCGGTTAATTTTTTGAGCTTTCAGCTTACTGTTGCAGGTCTTTTTATCACATTGCTTTTTAATCCTGTGTACTGGACGATAACAGCAGTATGGTTTTTCAGAGCAGAGGGAAAATTCCTTTCAGGTTTTTTCTATCCTGCACCTGACCTGATCACATGGGTACTTCTTATCAGCAATGGAATTTTTGTTTTGCTCAATGTGCTCGGTTGCCTCAGACGTTCTTACAGATACCTGATACCAGAAACCCTGATTTCACCTGTTTACTGGATTTTGATAAGCATAGGAGCCTGGAAGGGGTTTTTCCAGCTTTTTACAAGCCCTCATTTCTGGGAAAAAACCGAACACGGATTTTTTTCCGGTTTTAAATTAACCGGTAAGATGCATTAATTGTTGATTTCACTCAGGTTATTTTTGTCCCTGGTTTCAGGTCTCTATCTACAGTGAGCACACCAAGATTATTTCCATCAAGGCCAGCAAGAAGCATTCCCTGGCTTTCAATTCCACGAATTGTGCGCGGTTGCAAGTTTGTAAGGATAATCACAGTTTTTCCTATCAGTTCTTCTTTTTTATAATAAGGTCTGATGCCTGCAACAATTCTTCTCTTGTCTGTACCGGTATCAACATCCATAACATAAAGTTTATCTGCATCCGGGTGTTCCTGAACATCAAGAATTTTACCTGTCCTTATATCCATTTTTTTAAATTCCTCAAAAGAAATCGTTTCCATTTTCCCTCCATTGATTATAAAAAATGCTTATTGTTTTTCAGACTCTGTACTCAGCACAAACGATATATCTTGTTCCCGCAATATGGGTGAAAAGCTCTGGATTATCGGTATCAATCAAATCTCCTGTATGGGTATAGTAAGCTGTCATTATTGTTCCTTCTTCAAGTTCAATGGAACTCGGGTATCCGATATCACCATGATTTCCATCTGAACAGATCACAATTTCATTTTTAATATTCCATGATTTTCCATCATCTTCACTGATGCAACATCTTACCCCGAATGGTGGTCTTCTGTAACCGTAGGTCATCAGTATTCTGCCATCCCTCAGTACCAGCAGATTTGCAGGGCATCCCCAGACATCAAGTTTTTCAGGTATAGACCATGTTTTTCCTTCATCAAGAGAAAAACTTGTCCACAGAAAACCGCTTGAATCATCTCTCATAGCAGCAAGGATTTTTCCTGATTTCGTTAGACAAAGAGAAGGTTCTTCAAACATGACATTTCCAAAAACATCACTCCCAATTATGGAAAATTCGTTCCAGGTATAACCTTTATCTTTTGATCTCAGGACAAGAGAATCAAAACACTTCCAGTTCTTTGTCGCATAAACAGGCATCAGCAATTCACCACAGGGCAATTGAAGTACAGGTTCTGTTGGTCCATTCCACAGATAATCGGGAATTTCAATTCTTACCGGGGTATTCGTCCATTGCTTACCCAGATCGATTGAAAACACAACGCCAGTACTTATTGCTCTATGATTGAAAGGTTCCTGTCTGATCACTTCCCACTCAAAAAAGTTTGCAATGAGGATATTATCGGAAATCAATGCAATTGAAGGATCCTGAACACCATAAGCGCCCTTGTAAATCAAAGAGGGCTGACTCCATGTTTTTCCTTTATCATGTGAAATCACATAAACTGCCTCACTTTCGCCGTCAATATGAGATGAGAATGGTTTTCTCTGGGGTGCCCTTCTGAAACACACCATGATTTTTTCATTTACTTTAAGAATACAGGGATTATGCGAATAATATTCTTTGTCCTTATATATAATCTTTATTTCCATCACATTTAACCTCTTTATCTTTCAGAATTCATAGCATACAGAAAATTTTTGCAGGGTACATTCTCTATAATACCAGAAAAATGCGGAACACAGATACCATCGGCCAGAGCCGTACGTTTTTCAATGATAAAATCAGCGAAATAGTCAGTATTAAATGCGATATAAGCAATGCTTACGAAGTCTTTCAGCCTGCTCATTTTTCTGCCAGGGTGCGGAAATAGCAAAGGTCCTGTATCAACCTGATACATCTTTTTGTCTACATTTGTGTTCATGGTTTTCACCGGATACTCAATGATTGCATTTATTCCATTATCGTAAACGATTTCTGTCCTGCCGGTAATCGGAAGTCCTTTATGTGTTGCTTCAATTATTTCTTCTGTTTTTTCAAGTCTTTTTACATTGTTTGCGATTCTTAAAAGGAATTCTGGTTTTCCCCATATGTTACGGGTATCGCTTTTTTCGTCAGCAACAGTAACATAATTTTCATTCCATGGAACATGGGAGCGAAAGATTATTATATTTTCTCCTGCAAACACAGGCAGGAAATTATAATTCTGTTTATGGAAAAGGTGTTTCTTCGCAAAAGTATGCTCACTTTTGCAGGAAGCAGCCTGGTAAAAAATCGTTTTTTCCCCGGTTTCAGAATCGATAATTTCCAATCTTGATTCAATGACAAACCTTACAGCATTTTCGGGACCTCTGGTTTGAATAAATGAGCGTCCATAATCAATGAAAGAATCCATTTTTCACTCACTTCACTTTATGACATTCATCTGAATTTGAAGCATATCTTTCATAACGCCGTACAGGTTTCCAGTATAATCCGGTACTCCGAACATATCATGCAGCTTTTTATAATTCCGATAAATCTTATCATAAATCAGATGAGTTGCCTGCACGGGTTTATAGGTTTGTGGCTTAAAACGACAGATTTTTTCCTGGACTTTTTGAACGCTTGCAAATCCTGATTTTTCTTTTCCTGCTGCAATAGCGCCAAATATGGCTGCTCCAAGAGCACATGTTTGCTTTGACATGGCAATCTTAAATTCTTTTCCTGTAATGTCAGCATATATCTGCATAAGAAGAGAATTTTTTTCAGGCAGTCCTCCACAGGCAATAATTGTATCAACCTGCACTCCATACTCATTCAATCTTTCAATTATTACCCTTGCTCCAAAACCGGTTGCTTCTATAAGTGCCCTGTAAACTTCCTCTGGTTTTGTATTCAAAGTCAATCCGGCTATCAATCCTGTCAACTTCTGATCCACAAGAACAGTTCTATTTCCATTATGCCAGTCAAGAGCGACAAGACCTGAAGAGCCGGGTTTGATATTTCTGGCAAGCCGTGTGTAATAACTGAAAACATCCTTTCTCTTTTCAGGCAAAAATGTTTTTAGAAACCAGTAGAATATATCTCCAACAGCTGATTGACCTGCTTCCAGTCCGATGTATCCTGGAACCACAGAATCAGGTACAATCCCACAGAGACCAGGAATATCAGGCAGGTTTTTACCCTCTGGAAAAATCATGATATCGCAGGTCGAAGTTCCCATTATCTTGACAAGAACATTTTCCTTAATCCCGGCTCCCACAGCACCCATATGTGCATCAAAAGCACCAACACTTACAGGGGTTCCTTCAACAAGTCCGAGTTTTTTTGCCCAGTGTCTGCTAAGTGTACCAGCTTTTGTGCCGGCCGGATATGCTTTTTCATAAAGTTTGCTCCTGAGGTTTTTAAATTTCGGATCAAGGTTAACAAGAAACTCTTCATCTGGAAGACCTTTCCATTTTTCATTGTACATGGCTTTATGACCGGCTGCACAGATACTCCTTTTTATTTCCAAAGGATTTGTGCATCCTGTCAGAACAGCAGGTATGAAATCGCATAATTCAACAAAACTTGCGCTTGCTTCAAAAACCCTGCTATCTGTTCTTGCGAGATGAAGAATTTTTGAAAAGAACCATTCTGATGAATAAACACCACCAATTTTTGATAAATACTCCGGTCTTATCTTTCTGGCAAGACCTGTTATTTCTTCAGCTTCATCAGAAGCTGTATGGTCTTTCCAGAGCCATGCCATTGCGTTTTTGTTGTTTCTGAATTCCTTTTTAAAAGCAAGAGGAACCAGATTTTCATCCACAGGAATTGGTGTACTACCTGTTGTATCAATGCCAATTCCTATAACATCACAACCTTTTATTCCCTTTATTTTCATTTTCCTTGCAAGTTTTTTGCCTGCTTGTGCAAGACAGAAAATATAGTCTGCCGGATTCTGTCGGGCAAGATGAGGATTTTTTGAATCAATGATAACCCCATCTTTTCCTGATGGATAATTTTCAACGATTTCAATAACCTCTCTACCCGTCACCAGGTTAACAAGCAACAACCTCATTGAATTTGTTCCAAAATCAAGTCCAACAGCATATTTTCTCATCTTCAACTCCTTCCGGTATTTTTCTGACTGGTATTTTAACAAAGACAATTCAGAAAGTAAAATCTGCCTGTACTGGAAAAAAGATCGATTGTGGTATAAACTCTTATGATGAAAACATTCCATATACAATGGCATATCACGGGTTTCTGTAATCTCAGATGCAAACACTGTTATCAGGAAACTTTTGATGCATCCACTGATCTTGCTTTCCCTGAAATACAGAAACTCTTCAACAATCTTGTATTTTTTCTTAAGAAAAAGAAGTTTTTCTTAATCGCTGATATTACGGGAGGAGAGCCATTTTTGCATCCGGATTTCTGGAAGATTCTTGAAATGCTTGAAAATTGCAAAATCGTTAGAAATTATGGCATAATTACAAACGGTACTCTATTGAAACCTGAGATACATAAGCATCTTTCTGGATTTCCAAAGCTCAAAACAATTAAAGTTTCATGTGAAGGGCTGAAACAAGATACTTTTGAGTATATCAGAGGTATATCAAGTAGAAAATTTTTTTCAATTCTTGAAATGCTTTCAGGGTTTCATGGAGAGAAACTTCTGATGTTCACTTTACTCCAGATCAATGCAGACCAGATTCCCATGCTTTTTGATGTGGTTAATAAGTATAAACTGGATGGTTTTATCGTTGAAAGATTTTTCCCGATAGGCACAGGGAAACAGTTGAAACATTTTTCTCTTTCCCACCAGACATGGAAAGATTCTGTGAAAAAACTTCTAAAATTGTGCAGTTTGCCCGAAGATTTGAATCTTGTCGCCGAATACAGGGGATTCAAAATTTTACGAAAGAAAAATGACTGGGAAATTTTCGGCGCACAGTGCGTTGTGGGAAGAGATGGCTGCGCCATAATGCATGATGGGTCTGTGTTTCCCTGCAGAAGATTTGTTTTTAATACAGGAAATGCGGTGGATGAACCATTTGAAAAAATCTGGGAAAAAAATCCCTGTATCAACATGAAAAGGGAAATGTTGAAGGGTATCTGCGGCAGCTGTAAAATAAAAGGTTGTTATGGCTGCAGGGCGCTTGCATATTGTGTTTCAGGAGATATTTTTGCAGAAGACCCACTGTGTTTTTTTGCATGATATAAATCTCTTTGAAATTTTTGAGGAAAAATAGTATCTAAAGAAAAACGAACAAAAATCAGGGGAGGAATAATGAAGATATTGAATAAGGAAAATTTTGATGCTGTGATAGGTGAAAACTCCATTGTGCTTGTTGATTTTTACGCCGATTGGTGTGGACCATGCAGGATGATGGCTCCTGTGGTGGAGGAACTTGCCTCAGAACTTGAAGGGAAAATACTGGTTGCAAAACTGAATGTTGATGAAAACCCTGAAATCGCCGCTAGATTTCAGATATTTTCAATTCCAACATTTATTGTTTTTAAAGATGGCAAACCCGATCAGAAAATTGTGGGGGCTGTTGGAAAGAACGGTCTTACTGATAAGATGAAAATGTACCTAACAGACAGTTGACAAAAACAAAATCCCGGGTATAATGAACTCAGAAGGAGATAGAAACCTTACAGGAGACCATGGGCAGAAGAAGAATCCTGGTGGATAGAGAAATATAGCTGAAGGCTGTGGTTTATCTCTTGATTTTTATGGTGTTAACCAGTATACTTGTAAGTCTTATAACCTTCAACAGTGTCTGGTCTCTTCTTGTAAATTATCTTGTTTCCGCAAACGAAAAAAATCTAACACAGATTTTTGAAACCACTTTTAAAACATTTGCGATTCGTATTACTCTTGTTACTGTGTTTCTTGCGATTCTTGCAGGTCTTGGAATGATTCTTGTTTCGCATCGTATAGCAGGGCCTGTCTATCGTATTACACAGGTTTTAAAGAACCTGCAGGAGGGAAAATCCCCCTCTTTCACTTTGAGAAAAGGAGATAGTCTGAGTAATTTGATGGAAGAGATAAAAAGTTTTGGCACAGCGCATCTGAATTTAATTTCATCAAGCAGGAGAGTTCTTGAAATATGGAACAGAACTCAGGTTCAGGATATAAGTCTGAATATGGCATTGAAGGAACTTGAAGAATGCTTTGAGGAAAAGGTAAAAGAAAAACAAAAAACAGAACAGGGAGGTTTATCATGAAAAAAGGATTCAGCCTTATTGAGATTGTGATTATTTCATTTATAGTTGTGTCTCTTTTAACGATGGTTTTTGGCATCGCATCCAGGTCAAAGGCATTGTCAAGATCCATGGTCTGTCTGAATAATTTAAGACAGATTTCAATGGCGATAGAAAATTATCAGGCAGACTGGAAGGCAAGTCCGAACCAGCTTTATGTGCTATTCCCGAATTACATAAAGGATAAATATTCTTTCAGATGTCCGGAAGATATGGTTTCAGCCGGTGACCTTCCAGTAATAAACAGCTATGGAAATTTTTATGTCAATCGTTCATTCAATGACGAGGACACACAAAAACTTTACCTTTACTGTCCAAGACATTTCAGGGGTACAAAAGGTGTCGGAGCTTTCCTTTCCTATTCTTCGAATGTTGTGCAGAACAATACTGTTACAAGAAATGGCGCAGCCATCAATCCAGGAGAAATAAATACAGGTGGTACATACATGTTTGCTGATGGTACAGTTGTTACGGCTGACCCTGATTTGAAGGTTGGATTGTGTGGTTCTTTCATTGCACCGGACGATAAACATTACAGCATTATCTTTATTCCTGAAGAATCAAGCGGAACGCTCCAGGTTGATCATCAGGGTGATTCAAGGTTTGAAATAATAACGCCGAGTCTTATCGCCGGCGTAAGTGGTACAAAATTCAGCGTTTCCAATATCTATGATAGTTCAAAGAACCAGTCAACCACAACTGTCAGTGTAAATGAAGGTAAGGTAGAATGCGAAGACAGAGCAGACGACTCAAAGCAAATTGTTGAAACGGGCAAAAATATCACCATTCAGGTTGAATGTCAGAAGATCAATCCAGCAGATTTCAGGAATAAAACAAAAAGTGTGCCATTAAAACCGCTCAAAAGGATTAAGCGGATAAGTTTCTGAGCAGGTTCAATTGAATTATGCCAAAGAAAAGGCTTGCAGCGACTACAGTTGTTTTTGTTGCTGTTATTTTCCTCTATTTTCTACATGTATTCGACCGATTAAGCAATATTGCATATGACAGTCTTTTAAGAATAAGTTTTTGGAAACCCGAAAAAAGTATTCCTGTGGTTCTTGTCGCAGCCACTGATAGATTTGTTCAGGAAATTGGACATGAACCCAATAGAAACGACTATGCTGCTCTCATAAATTTACTCGCCGAATCAAAGGCAATTGTCTCTGATATTTTTTTCCCAACAGTCCAGGCAGAGAAAACTGATAAAATTTTGAAAGATGCCCTTATTACAAATTCAGAAAAAGTTATTCTACCTGTATTTACCCCATACAGATTGAAAGAAAAAATAAATGAGACAGGTTACAGGGTGGATGTTCTTAATGAAAATCACCCGTATTTCCAATCAAAAATCAAACACACAGGGCACATAAATGTTTTTCCTGACTCTGACACAATTGTACGCAAGTGTCCTGCTTTTATTTTTTACCGCAACCAGTCTTATCCTCATATATCAATTAAGACGGTGAGTATATTGCAGAAAAAATCCGATATTAAAGTCAAAAGATTCAACGGCTTTAGAAAAACCTATGGTGTGATACCAGTTGATGATGATGGATGTTTCCTGATAAGGTTTTTTAAACCAGAGTCAATGACAGGTATGATTTATCCAATGGAAAAAGTGATTACAGGAAACGTTAAACCTGAGGTATTCAGGAACAAAATAGTTGTTATCGGACATACAATAATAGGTTCAAAAAATGCTGATCTTATACCAACACCTTTTGGTGTTCAGTTTGGTGCAATAGTACAGATGCAGGCACTATACACTGTTTTAAGTGGTGATTATATCTGGAAAATCAGCCGTGAGAATGTGATAAAAATTATGGTATTAGCCATGTTTGTGTACATTTTTATGCTCTCATTGTCCCTCTGGAGAAGTACCCGTTTTTTTATTTTTTCCATTATGGTGCTGTTCTATGTTCCTTTTTATTTTTTCAAGCATCATAACATTTTCTTTGATCCAGTTCCCCTGTTTTTTGCATCGACTTTCTCATATATCGGTTCACTGGTCATTGGTTTTCACGAGGCGAGAAAAGAAATATCAAAAGGGCAGGAACTGCTTTCTGTTCTGGAGTCCACTCAGAGAGAAATTGCAGCAGTTGTGAGACCGCATGAAATGCCCGGTTTACAGAAACGTGTTTATCTGCCGGCATTCCACAGCACATTTTTTACAAAGACCCCTCAGATTACGCTTAAGACCATAAATTCACTCCTTGGAATTTCTGATGGGATAGTTTTCAGTATGGATAAGAGCAGTGGGAAGATTACAGTCCTTGTCAGCAAAGAAGATTCAAACATAAGCACCGAACTTATTTCTCTGGTTTTGAAAAACATTGATCAGACGGAAAAAGTGAAGATATATAACAGGGGGATTCCGGGGGATCTAAAAAAATTTTCGGTTTCAAATTTGCTGATATTGCGTATTCTTGAAGAACCATTTATGAACATCTATGGATTGTTCATAAATAAAAAAACAGGTCCTGTTTCTTCTGTGAGATTTTTTACAAGAAACGACTATCAATGGATTGCTTCTTTCTGCCTTCAGATTGTTGTTGCACTTTTCAATACGCAGCTGAACGATGCGCTGAAAAAGTCCCAGCTTGAAACAATAATGAGGCTTGCTGCTGCCATTGAATATCGCGACCGTGAAACAGGTATGCATATCACACGGGTGAGCGAATACAGTGCCCTGATATCTTCAGAGATAAAACTTCCAGAGGTGGAGGTTGATTTGATAAAATCTGCTGTTCCGCTTCACGACATAGGCAAAATCGCCATTCCTGACAGTGTTCTTCTGAAACCCTCAGGATTGACCGAAGAGGAAAAGGAAATAATCAGAACGCATACCATTGTGGGCGCAAAAATGCTTGAGGGTTCTGATTCTTTTATTCTTCAGGCAGCTTATCTGATCGCTCTTTATCATCACGAGAAATTTGATGGTACAGGTTATCCGTATGGATTGAAGGGAAATGCAATTCCTCTTTACGGTCGTATTGTTTCTCTTGCGGATGTTTTTGATGCTTTGAGTTCAAACAGAGTGTACAAACAGGCAGAGTCTTTTGATGTTTCCATAAATAAGATAATGGAACTTTCAGGCAAAGACTTTGACCCGCAGATTGTTGATGTATTTGTAAAAAACAAAGAACTTGCATTTGAAATCTATTCAAGATATCAGGAAAATAAAACGTGAGACAAATCTTCATCCTCGGTTTTGTCAGTTTTTTTGTGGATGTAAGCACTGAGATGGTGTATCCGCTGATTCCTGTTTTTCTGACAGCGGTGATAGGTGCTAATGTTTCAGTGCTCGGTCTGATTGAAGGTCTGGCAGAAAGTCTGGCAAGCCTGCTCAAGGTTTTTTCCGGGCACTTTTCAGACAGGATCCAGAAAAGAAAGATTCTTGCAATTTTTGGATACGGATTTTCCTGGGCTGGCAAGATATTTTTTGTTCTGGCAGGTTCCTGGCAGCATATCTTTACCGGAAGAATGATTGATAGAATTGGTAAGGGTATAAGAACTGCACCGAGAGATGCTCTTATTGCGGATTACTCGGATAGAGAGAAAAGAGGTTTTGCCTATGGTGTGCACAGGGCAATGGATACGCTTGGTGCCTTCACAGGGGTTCTTGCGGTAATAATTATCCTATCAAAAATGGGAAATCATTCCTCTGATGCCGCTCTGTACAAACGCATATTTGCCATCTCGATAATTCCTGCAATTATTGGCTGGCTCTTACTTTTTGCTGTTCGTGACAGACAGAGAGAAGATTTAAAGAGACAGAGGATTGATTTGTCTTTCAGAAAGCTTCCAAAGAAGCTAAAATTGTTTTTGATTTTTACATTTATTTTTTCTCTCGGCAACTCGTCCAATCAGTTTCTGCTTTTGAAGATTCAGAATGATACGGGTTCGCTAATAACCGTGATGCTGGCATATCTTGTTTTCAATTTCATATATGCTGCGATGTCCATTCCATGTGGAAAACTTTCTGACATTATAGGTCAGAAAATTGTTATTATCACCGGATATGCTGTATACGGCATTGTTTACTGGCTTTTTGTATTGAAGGGAAGTATACTTTTTTATATTCTTTCTCTCGGTCTTTACGGATTTTACATGGCGCTTACAGAAGGCGTGGAGAAGTCACTTGTAAGTCAGCTTGCACCTGCAGAAGTAAGGGCTTCAATGCTTGGATTACATGCCACACTTTGTGGAATAGGGCTTCTTCCGGCGTCGATTATTGCTGGATTACTCTGGCAAACATTCGGTCCTGCTGTAACCTTCGGGTTTGGAGGTAGCCTCGGATTTATCGCAGCAGCAGGACTTATGTTTATTTTGTGATATTACCGGTTCTATATCTGTCCTTGAACTCTTCTTTTTTACCTTTATTCCAGGAGTTAATTTTTGAAAAATATCCTGTTACCCTGCTTATCCACTCAACATTTTTTCCGTGGTGGGTCTGTTTCAGCAGATCCACAAGTTCTTTTTCCTGAATTACCTGATCGGTAAAAAATGTCAGGGTGCTGTATTCTTTATCTTTCACAAGCACTCCAGCATATCCATTATCCTGTTTTTCTTCAAATTCGTAGAGATGAGGATAATTTTTGAGATGTTCTATAAATTTTCCTCTGTCCACTTTCCCCTCCATGTTAGATTTTTAATTGTTCAACAGTTTTCTCTGAATTTATTTTTATCACACCTTTTTCTGTTCTGGAGCACCAGGGACATTCTTTAGAAATTCCTCTGTAAATTCTTCCGCAATCAAGGCAGGAAGTGAACTCAGGGCTGAAAGCAATCTGAGCATTTTTCGTATTATTAAAAGCCTTAACAACAAAATTTACAAGCGTTTTCGCATCAGGCCTGCTTTCACCAAGCCAGATATGTGTAAGCGCGCCTGCTTCTATGAGCGGATGAAAGATGCCTTCTTTCTTGACTCTTTCTATAGGTGAAAGAGGTTCTGAAATATTAAGATATGTTGAATTTGTGTAATAAACCCTCTCCGGTGTTGAACCTTTAAGAATTTCAGCACTTTTTGAAGGAAAATGTTCATAGTCAAGTCTTGCAAGCCTGTATGCTGTGGATTCAGCAGGGGTTTGTTCAAGTACAAACCTGTAACCGTGTTCTTTTGCTTTTCGGTCGCATAGAATTTTCAGGTAGGATATAACCTTCAGTCCGAATTTGAAAGATTCCTCTGATTCATGCATCTGTTTGCCTGTATGGTACTGCACCATTTCATTAAGTCCGAGCAGTCCTATAAGATGAGTGACTCTGTGCATCCTCAGATAGGGTTCTCCATCAAGATTCATTGTTAAAAGTGCCAGAGGTCCGTTCTGTCCGGAAGAAAGAATTTCCTTAATGAAATGACGTTTTTCAATATGTGCCTTTACAGCAAGACTCATTAAACTGTCAAGAGTTTGAAAGAGTTTCTGATCGTCATGTTCTGCCATATATGCAACCCTCGGAAGATTGAGGGTTACATTTTGCAGGGCAGAAAACCTCATTTTCCATGGGGTTTTAGCATCATTTATATCAGAGGCTTCAAGTTTAAACGATAATCTGCAGCATTCGCTTATTCTTGCCGTATTATCCCGGTCAAAAACAAAGTAAGGATTACCTTTTTCAGCAGCCACAAGACACACCAGTTCGAGAAATTCTTCCCAGCCCGGAGTTTCAAAAAATCTGTTTGTTATGTGGAGAAGTGGTTTTGGAAAAAAGAAAGGCCTGCCAATTCCATCACCTTCAAGATAAACCTCAAAAAGTGCCTTTGCGAATTTCTGCGCTGTTTCCTGATATTGGCCGTATTTTTTGCCGGTTTCATATCCACCCGGACCGATGGCAGGTACGTTAATAAAATGGTCAGGGATTTCCCAGTACAGATTGATATCGCTGAAGATTGCTTGCCCCCCCCTTGCAACTGCCTGCTGACTGTATTCATATATTAACATCTGGGCGAGCTGTTTTGTTTCAACCTCTGAAAGTCCTTCAAGAAAAGGTGCAAAGAACACATTAACAGCATCCCAGCCAATTGCGCCATTGAAATGACCCTGCAAAGCAGCAGAAAACTTGACCATATGGGCCAGCAGGGTTTCTGGATGTCTTGCGGGTTTTGCGATTGAAAGGGCATTTGGCAGGTGCAGACCGAATTTTTTCACATATTCAAGGGACTGGCCGGAACAATATGGCCTGTCAATAAATCCAAGGTCATGCAGGTGTATATCACCACGCAGATGCGCATCGGAAATCTCCGGTGAAAAGACCTCAAGAAGTGCAAATTCTTTCTTTATCTGTTCTGCCAGAGTCAGATTGGTTGCTTCAGGGTTGTGAGGAATGTTTGCATTTTCCTTGTTCGGACTGAAGATTATATTCTTTACATCGTAGAGGGGAAGACCAAGTCTGGTATATTTCCTTCTTGCATCCTCCATCCCAAATTCCACAAGTTTTGCATTTACAAGCTCTCTTATAAGAGGAGCGGTAAGATTTTTCACCTTTGAGGCCATAATTTCTTTTTCCACCTCTCCTGCGATGAATCTTGCTATATTCTGTTCCATTCCTGTTTCTTTTATCAGAGAATCCACAATTCTGTCGATATCCCAGAGAACAATATCTTCTTCGCTTGTTCTTACAAAAAGGCTCAGATCTGTGGATTCTTTTATCTTTGAAATTTCCTTTTGTTCTTCAAGAATATCTTTTTCAATGATACCTTTTTTGATCTGTCTTATTCTTGTTCTTTTTTCTCTATAAAGTATATAGGCTTTGGCTGTCTTTGCATGACCGGTTTTTATAAGAACTTTTTCCACAATATCCTGAATTTCTTCCACTGCAGGGATTTTCCCCAGAAATTCCTTATTGAGATAAACAGTTACGGCTTCTGCAAGGTCTTCAGCAAGATATCTATCCTGGCCACCCACGCTTTTTGCTGCTTTGAAGATAGCATCGGCTATCTTTGTTTTTTCAAAAGGGACTATTCGACCATCCCTCTTGCGGATAAATTCAATTTTCCTGCTGTTTATTCCCTCCGCCATCACTGTCCCCCTTTATTTTCTCAACTTCCTTCTGAAATTCAGATATATCTTTAAACTGTCTGTATACTGATGCAAAACGCACATAGGCAACTTCATCAAGATTGCGAAGTTTATCAACGATAGCATTACCGATATCCATTGAAGAAACCTCTTTTTCAAATCTTTGTTTGAGGTCCTGTTCAATTTCATCAACAACCAGAGAAATCTGCTGGGTACTTATGGGCCTTTTTTCACATGCTTTCTGAATACCGGCGAAAACTTTTTCTCTCATAAATTTTTCTCTTCTTCCATCTTTTTTTACAACAACCAGAGATTTTTCTTCAATTTCCTCATAGGTTGTATATCTTTTTTCGCAACGAAGGCATTCTCTTCTTCTTCTGATCTGCCGACCATCTTCGCTTTCTCTGGAATCAATAACCCTGTCTTCAAGGAACCCGCAATATGGACATTTCATCGCAATATATTGTGCTCTTTGTGATTTTAATATACTACATTTTGTTTGTCAAGACCTGTTTTGCTATCAGCCTGAAAATTGGTACTTTGCGGATAGGAAAGCCTTAATTTCCTGTATTAATTGTGTGTTAACAGAAGCAATCTTCAATCAAAATTGTATTCCATTTCATCAAGTCGATATATTTTCCATCTGAAATCTTCCTTTCGCATTTTCAGCACAAAACGGCCTGCCTCTTTATATACCTCGCCATCTGATGTTACCACAATAGCCTTTGCCATAAATCTAACAGTGGCATCGGGTTTTTCAATTTCTATTTCCATCTGACCCAGTCCTATATCAATACTTTTCAGCATATCAACATTGTTTTTTAAATAGATATAAAGCGTGCCGTAAGTGTTGCCGAAACAATCTCTGTAATCAAGCGTGAAATGTTTTATGAAATCGCCAATGTTTTTATTTTCAAGTTCATCAATTACCATGGAAATGGTTTTTCTTATTTTCGCATTTTCGTCAGGGAAAAAGATAATCTTTATACATATGGAGACTCCGATGGATAGCACAAGAAGAAAAAGTATTTTCAAAAACAGAATTCTCTTTTTTCTTTTCATCTGTATCCAATCGCTCTGCCGGTTATATTTTTCATTGAAATCTGCGGATGAAAATGAAACATCCAATCAGTAAGTCTGTTGTCTCCGCAAACAAATATTTTGCCATCTTTTACAATAAATGCCTCAACATTCCAGTTACCTTTTTCCGACAAATATGGTTCTTCGACATGCCTGTCATTAATAAAAAGATTTCCATCTTTAAATTCAACCTTTTCACCTGAGAAAGCAATAACCCTTTTTATAAAATACACATATGGTCTGTTTGATGTTCTGAAAACAATGATGTCGCCTCTCTTAACGGGCTTGAATCTGTAAACAAGTTTGTTGACAAAAACTATTGCACCATCGTGTATTGTGGGTTCCATGCTCATTCCGAATGTCCTGAACCACTGGATAAAAAATAACCAGGTCAATACTATTATCACAACAGCGCCTGATGTTCTTATCAGAGCGATTTTCCAGTTGGATGGAAAAGTTTTCATAATATATAGATTTTATTGTGATTGGCAATAAACTGCAAAGGAAGACACATTGGGGGGGGTAAAAAAAGCGGAGGGTGAGGGATTTGAGCGCCCTTCGCTCTCACAACGCTCAGGGTCGATCCGGCTCGCCTCACCTTCTCGGCGAGCTTGCCATACGGTGTTCTTTCTTCATCACACCGGCAACCCTCCGCACAGGTCCTCGCTTGCTCGGACCTAAACGTCTTCTTGCAAAATACGCTTCGGTCAGAGGGCTCACCGACTCGCCCTCAGTGCTATACGGTGCTCATTCTTCTTCGCACCAGCACCGCTCCAGTTCAAATCCCTTTCAGGATGCTAAAGCGGAGGGTGAGGGATTTGAGCGCCCTTCGCTCTCACAACGCTCAGGGTCGGCCCTCCGCACAGGTCCTCGCTTGCTCGGACCTAAACGTCTTCGCTCCAGTTCAAATCCCTTTCAGGATGTTAAAGCGGAGGGTGAGGGATTTGAGCGGCTTCGCCTCCCACTACGGCTCAGCTCG
>CAZHJN010000038.1:0-16665 GCA_964532995.1 uncultured bacterium | reverse complement strand
ACATTCAATATTATACCAAAACAATTATTTGACTGCGGTACAGTAAAACTGAAACTGAGGGACAGATATTTTTATCCTGTTTCAAGAGAATGGATTTTCACTCCTGAGGAAAAAATCAGATTTTACTTTAATGCCTACAGAATACCTTCTGTGAGTATCGACATATACAGGATAGATGTTTTTGATGAAATCAACAGATCCAGGATGAAAAATATTTCTATCAGGGAGATTTTCAATTCTTTTAATCCTGCTGGAAAAGATGTAATTTTCACAAAGAAGTTCGAAATTAAATATCCTTCGCCTTTGAGTGAATTATATGATAGACAGATTCTAATTGATCCTTTGCCTGAGGGAGCATATCTATGTGTGATAAAGCCTGAAAGTTTGCCCGAATACAGACAGCACTTTGTTGTTTCAAACATTGGTTTCATTTCAAAATCTGACTCAGGAAAAAAAGATTATACATTGTTTTCGATCTCAAAAGGCAAAATTATAAATCACGCCACGCTCTATATTTTTGATCATTTATGGATTTTGAAAGAACAGATGAATATTGAAAATGGGCAATTCAGCCTTTCTGATCAGCACAGATTTATTATAACAGATGGTAAATCATTTGCATTTTCGGATACATCCTATACTGGCGATGACTATTACCGGGTACCGAATTCAATCTATGCTTACACAGACAGGCCAGTTTACAGACCCGGACAGACAGTTCATTTTAAGGCTCTGGCAAGGATTGATAATGGAAGTTATTACAGTATTCCTGAATTTACAGATTGCGTTGTAAAGATTTCTTCTCCTGATGAAACCCTTCTTTATGAAACAGTGATCAAACCAGAAAAATTCAGTTCAATTTGCGGACAGTGGAATGTTCCAGATGAACCACCCCTTGGTGCTTATTCTATTACATTTTCCACAAGGGGCAAGCATGAATTAAAAGGTAGTTGTAATTTCAAAGTTCTCGAATATAGAAAGCCTGAATTTTCAATTGAGATAAAACCTGATAAAGAGATATATCTTGCTGGAGAAAAAATAAAGGCTCATATTTCAGCAAAATACTATTTTGGAGCACCCGTCAGAAATGCTGATGTTATGTGGGCTGTTTATTCAAAAGAGGCATACTATTATGATTATGAAGAGGATTATTATGAATACGATGGATGGTGGAGAGGAACCCTTGTTACTTCTGGAAATTCAAAAACAGATGAAAGCGGGTACGCCTTCATTGAAATACCTTTGAAGAAGTCCTATCAAAGAAAGGAGTTTTATACGATTGAAGTGAGAATGACAGATTTAAGCAGAAGAGAAATAAAGGCAAGTTCGCAGGTTGTGGTATTGCCTGGTTGTTTTGAAATACTGGTTTCAACAGATAGATATGTGTATTCAGACAAAGATGAGATAAATCTGAAAATTTCAACAAAGTATTATCTGGATTATGTACCTCCTGCAAGACAGAGTTTGAATATCTCAATGAAACAACAGGTTTACGATTCTAAAAAGAAAAGATGGATCTTTAACGAGATAATGACTAAAAATATAGTTTTCAGTGGTACTGAGACAACCTTGAAATTGAAACCTGTAAAATCTGGATATATAGAGGCTTCTGCTAAAGGTATTGACCAGTTCAACAATATCATTACAGGTAAAATATATATCTGGGTTACAGGAGAAAAGGGATACAACTGGTGGTACGGCAGTAAGGAAATAGAAATAATTCCGGACAAAAAGGAATATAAAGTTGGAGAAAAAGCAAAAATTCTTATTAATAGCTCTCACAGGGATCTGGATTTTATTTTTACGATCGAAGGAACAAAACTTTTTGAAAAGAAAATCATAAAGATGGAAGGCAATTCAACTCTTATTGAGATACCTGTAAAGGAAGAGTATATTCCGAATTTCTATGTTTCTGTTTGCTCTGCCAAAAATAAAAATTTTATTCACGCGATAAGGTCTTTATCAGTTGAAAGGAGTCAAAGGCTTCTGAAAATTGAAATTTCTCCCTCTAAAAAGGAATTCAAACCAGGAGAAAATGCTGACTATAAAATAAAGATAACAGACTTTCAGGGCAAGCCCGTTGTTGCAGAGTTTTCAATGGGGGTTGTTGATGAGTCAATCTATGCTATTTCAGGGGAACTTGTTCCTTCAATTGAGGACTTCTTTTATGGCAGAAAACCAAATCGAGTTTCAACTTCATACTCATTCTATCGCTGGCATTACGCAGGAGCAGGTAAAGATTTTGCAGAAGAAGACATAAGAAGGAAATTCAAGGATACTGCATACTGGTTATCGACTGGTTTTACTGATGAAAACGGAATTGCAAATATCATGTTTGAGCTACCGGATAATCTTACAACATGGAGAACAACATTGAGATCCTCAACGATTGATACAAAAGTTGGAACTGGAATTGACAGGATAATTACAACAAAATCCTTGATAGCAAATCTTATAACACCCAGATTTCTTGTTGAAGATGATAGAGTTTTAATCTCAGCAGTGATCCATAATAGAACTGCCACAAAACAGGATGTTATTGCAGCCTTAAAAGCAGATACCCCTGAAATCCTTGATAGTGCTGAAAAATCAATAAGTATTTCTCCTGGTAGTTCAGCAAGGATCGACTGGAAGATTAAGGTAAATCCAGCAAAAAATGCAAAATTTACTCTTTTTGCTGAAAGCAGGCAGCACAGAGATGCAATGGAGCTTGTTCTTCCGGTTTTAGCCTGGGGTTCTGAAGAAAGATATGTTTTTGCAGGAAGATGCGATGATATAAAGACAGACACATTTTTTATCTCCCAGGGAACAATTTCCCCTTCTATTGATGCAAAAACATACATCTATCCATCTCTTGTTTCTTCATTTTTCTCATCCCTTGATGAACTTGCAAAATATCCATATGGGTGTGTTGAGCAAACATTGAACGCATTTTTGCCTGCTATTCAGATTGCAAATACACTTTCAGAACTGAAAAGGGAAGACTTATATTTTCTTGCCTCAGATAAATCAAGATTTGAAGAAATGCTTAAAAACTTGCCAGAAAAAGTGAGTGATGGACTTATCAAACTTTATAATTATCAAAATGAAGATGGTGGCTGGGGCTGGTGGAGGTTTGATAGCAGCAATCCTTATACATCCGGTTATGTTGTTTTTGGTCTTGTTCATGCGAAAAAATCAGGATACCTTGTTAATGAAGAAAGGCTTGAAAAAGGGAAAAATTTTTTAAAAACCAAAATTTCTACCATAACCGATTTTGATCAGAAAGCATTTATGCTGTATGTTCTTAATTATGCAGGTGAGAAAAATCCGGATGTAATGGAGGAGCTTTATAAAAACAGAGAGAAATTAAACCCCTATACACTTGCTCAGCTTTGTCTTGTTATGCACAATGCGAAGGATAACAGAGCAAAAGAATTGCTTGAATATCTTTGCAGCAAAAGTTATAAACCATCTCCGTCTTTGTGTTTCTGGCAGGCAGAGAATGGTAATTATGGCTGGATAAATCATAATATCGAAGCAACTGCATGGGGACTTCGTGCAATAATTGCAATAGATCCTTCAAGACAGGAGATACCTGCAATATTGAGATACCTTGTAAAAAAGAGGCAGGGAGGTTTCTGGCATTCAACAAAAGATACAGCAATATGTCTTTTTGCATTTACAGAATTACTTGAGACTTCTGATGAACTTTCTCCTGACTATATTGCTTCTATTTTTATCAATGATAATCAGTTAGCAAGAGAAAAAATTGATAGAAAAACCATCGAAAGATTTTCAACCACTATTGAAATACCGGCGGAAAATTTTATTAAGGGAAAAACAAATACAATATCAATTGAAAAATCAGGAAAAGGCAATCTCTATTACAACCATGTTATTAAGTTTGCGGTGAAGGATATTTCAATTCCATCTTCAAGTCATGGTTTTGATGTGTCAAGGAGATATACTGAAATAAATCCTGTTGAGAAATTGGACGAAAAAGGAAACAGGGTTTTTGAGTTTCAGGATATAAATAGAGCAGTGAAAAGTGGAGAGAGAGTAAGGGTTGAGCTAAGAATAAAGGGTGGAGAAAAATATGAGTATATTATGATTGAAGACCCAATCCCTGCTGGCTTTGAGGTTATTGATGAGCCATGGGATGAATACTACTGGTATTGCAGGAAAAAGATAAGAGATCAGAAGGTTGCTTTTTTCACCCCTTTATGGGAGGGGAAAGAAAAAATTATTGTCTATCATTTAAGAGCAGAAACACCTGGTTTCTATCATATATTGCCGACAAAGGCGCAATTGATGTATCTACCTGAAATATGGGGTCGTTCAGGTGGAAATGTTTTAACTGTGGAATAAGATGAAAAAAAGTCTTTTCATATTTTTGATTGCTTTAAATTTATCTTTTGCAAATGATTTTACTTTTCAATGGGCTTCTTACACCACTTATTTCAAACAGAATATTGATGATAGAGGCATAAACATAGAAACTGCAGCCAGATACCTTGATATGACTGTGATTTTGCCAAAAACCATTTTTTCTTTCAATGAAGATATTACAGCAAAAATTCCACCGGAAGAACTTGGTAATGCTTCCATAATGTCAGGTGAAAAAAGAGTACCAGGTTATGGAGGTGGGCTTTGCCAGGTTTCATCGACCCTGTATGCTACTGCACTTTATGCAGGGCTTTCTATCTATGAAAGAAAAAATCATTCAAAAATTGTAAGTTATATACCAGCAGGACTTGATGCTACTGTTTCTTTCGAGGAGGGCGTGGATTTAAAGATATACAATCCCTATCGATGCAAACTTTTGATAAAGGCATCTGTCTTTGGAAATAGTCTTACAGTTTCAATATGTGGTACAGAACCAAGGCCAAGAGATATTGAGATTTCAGTTTCAAAACCTCAAAAAATTGGTCAATTTGTCTGTACAACCACAACAAGACATGTTTTTTCAAAAAATAAATTGATTTTTTCTCAAATTGTTTCAAGAGATACCTATATCGCTGAATAGGTCATCTGAATCTTCTGTGAAGCCATGTGAACCATTCTTCCGGGTTCTCCCTTACATAATGTTCGATTCTATTATAAAAAAACTGGATGTTTTTCTGGTAATCATCCTCTGGCTTTTCTGTTTTTCTCAGGTCATAAGGACCTTCTACAAAGATCACATGCCTGAATCTTTTTTTATGCCTGATAAAAACTCCGAATACAGGTGCATCGAATTTTCTTGCAAACACCGCTGGTCCTGTTGGTGCCTGAACATTCTTTCCAAAAAACTTAACCTCAGTGCCTTTTCCAGAATGCTGGTCAATCAGAAGGCAAAGCGTATTTCCTTCTTTAAGCCAGTTTGATGATGCCGCGATCGCCTGAGTGAGATTTTCTTTGTTTATGCAATAAATTCCCTTTTTTCTTCTTGTTCTGTTCATGAACCTTGCCAGATACTGGTTATTTGCATCACGGGCAATCCAGGTGAGCGGAAGCCCGGCATATATCAATGATGCGAGCATCAAAGCAAAATTTCCCGTATGAGCACTGACAGCAATTATCGGTTTTTTTGAAAGAGAGAATTTTTTCAGAACATCAAGGTTTCGAAACTCAATAAAATTCAGGGCTTTTTCAGGTGAAATCTTTGTCCACAAAGCCCATTCTATAAAGAAAAACATCTGTTTTTCAAAAATTTTTTTTATCAGGATTTTCTTCTGTTTGAGGGAAATATTATTTTCATATGCGGCGTCAATATTTCTTCTAATTTTTTTCCTCAGAGAGGGTGCGAGAATATATAAAAAACCACCAGCAATTTTTGCAATTATTGGATAGATAACACATGGTGAGATTCTGAGTATGTTGAAAATCCCATAAAACACAACATAACCGGCTATATCAGCCAGTACCTCTGTTTTTTTTCTTCTCATGCGTTAATTTTACTTCAAAATTTCACTTTTTTCGAAAACTGTTTTTTGAAGCTTTTGTCAATGTCAAGTAAAATATAAGATAATTAATATCTGCTGGATAACAGGGTATGGACAATGGCTGAAATAATAAAATCGGTTAGAGGAATGAGAGATATACTTCCTGAGCAAACAAAACTCTGGAAGCATATCGAACTTTTGATTTTCAATACGCTTGAAAACTTTGGTTTTGAGGAAATTCGTGTTCCGATTGTAGAAGAACTCAAATTGTTCCAGAGAGGTGTTGGCACTTTTACAGACATTGTTCAGAAAGAAATGTATGTTTTCAAAGACAGGGGAGAGAGGACTCTTGCTCTCAGACCTGAAGCAACAGCCTCTGTGGTTCGAGCATATATTGAACACCAGTTATACACCAGGAAAAAAATCTCGCGATTTTACTATTCAGGACCGATGTTCAGATATGACAGGCCTCAAAAAGACAGATACAGGCAGTTTTATCAGATCGGTGCAGAAATTTTTGGCGGAGAAAGTTCTTATTTTGATGCAGAGCTGATGCTCATTCTTAAAGAAATCCTTGAAAAACTTGAAGTATCAAAATACACTTTTGAGGTAAATTCTGTTGGTTGTGAAAAGTGTAAAATGGAGTATGGCAAAAGATTACAGGATTTCCTCAGTTCTCATGAAACAGGGTTATGCCAGGATTGCAGGGTAAGGCTTAAGAACAATGTTCTGCGTGTTCTTGATTGCAAGATTGTTTCCTGCAGAGAAATAATTAAAGATGCGCCTTCAATACATGAGGTTTCCTGCAATGATTGCGTAAAATACCAGAAAACCCTCTGTAAAATTCTGGAGAATCACAGGGTTAAGTATACGGAAAACAGATACCTTGTGAGAGGTCTTGATTATTATACAAGGACAGTTTTTGAGTTAAAAATTGGTGATGAAGAAAATGCTGTTGCAGGAGGAGGAAGATACGATAATCTTGTTGGCGAACTTGGCGGACCGCAGACTCCTGCTGCAGGTTTTGCTATAGGAATGGACAGGTTATGTAATCTGGTTTCACCTTTGATGAGAAAAGAAGTTAGGGTTTTTGTTTTTTTCCTTGGAGAAAAAGCTCTTGAGCAGGGTATCACTATAATCAACAGCGCAAGGTTGGAAGGAATAAGCCTGATATCTGATTATACAGAGAGATCTCTTAAAAATCATCTGAAACTTGCTGACAGGGAAGGTGTGGAACATGTTCTAATTTTTGGGGAGGATGAACTTTCGCAGCAGAATTTTCTTTACAGAAATATGAAAAAAAAGACTCAGGAAAAGGTAAAATTTGATCAACTTTTAAATTTTTTCAAGGGGTTGAAGAATGCTTAGAACTCATACATGTGGCGAGTTGACTTCTGATGATGTTGGTGCAGTTGTTGTTCTTGCCGGCTGGGTTTCATCCATAAGAGATCATGGCAATGTGATATTTTTTGACCTTCGGGATAGATACGGTATTACCCAGATTGTCTGCAATCTTCCTGAACTGGATAAAAGCCTTGTGGAACTCATAAAAGAAATAAAGCAGGAGTTTGTGATACAGATTACAGGGAAGGTTGTTCTGAGGTCTTCTGAAACGATAAATCCAAAGATTTCAACAGGACTTATTGAGGTGGTGCTTGAAAAACTTGAAATTCTCAATAGTTGCCAGGTGCTTCCTTTTGAGATTCAGGAAAGCAAAAAAATCAATGAAAATACAAGGCTGAAATACAGGTATCTTGATTTGAGAAGAAATCAGCTGAAAGAAAACCTTGTTTTCAGGTCTATCTTTACAAACAGCATGCGGGAATTTTTTGCGTCAGAAAAGTTTCTTGAAATTGAAACTCCCATTCTTACAAGGAGTACCCCTGAGGGTGCAAGAGATTTTCTTGTGCCCTCAAGACTTAATCCCGGCAGTTTTTATGCTCTGCCTCAATCACCACAGTTATTCAAGCAGATACTCATGATATCAGGGCTTGACCGATACTATCAGATTGCGCGATGTTTCAGGGATGAGGATCTTCGTTCCGACAGACAGCCGGAATTTACGCAGGTTGATATTGAGATGTCTTTTGTAAAAGAAGATGATGTTATTGGGGTTGCAGAGCGTCTTATGAAATATGCCATAGAGAAGTCAACCGGTATGAAAATCTCAATACCTTTTCCCCGTCTTTCTTATGAAGAAGCCATTGACAGATTTGGAACAGACAAACCTGATATGAGGTTTGAAACTGAGATTCTTCAACTTTCAGCTCTTTTTAGGGATTCTGGAAGTAATATTATTGAGGATCTGATAAACTCCGGTAAAACCATAAGAGGATTGCTTTTTGAAAAGGGCGAAGATGTTTCAATAAAAGAAGTTGACAGTATAAACGAGTTTGTGAAACAGGAGGGTGGAAAGGGAATTGGTTGGATACGATTCAGGGACAATGAGATTGTCTCACCATTTAAGAAGTCATTGAAGGAATCGTTTGTTGAAAACCTTAAAACAGCATTAAAAATAAAACCCGGTTCTATTCTTCTGTTTCTTGGCGGAGATAGAGACTGGGTTTGTAACATCCTCGGTCAGATAAGACCTGACCTGTGCAAAAAACTTCAACCTGTTGATGAAAACATTTTGAGTTTTCTATGGGTCGTGGATTTTCCACTTTTTGAATTCAACAGGGAAGAAAATAGACTTCAGTGTGTCCATCATCCATTTACAAGTCCAAAAACAGAGGATATTCATCTACTTGATACAGAGCCATTAAAAGCAAAATCACGCGCTTATGATCTGGTGCTGAATGGTACAGAAATTGGGGGTGGAAGTATAAGAATTCACCAGGTGGAATTGCAGAAGAAGATTTTTTCCATTCTTAACATGAAACCACAGGAATACAATGAAAGGTTTGGTTTTCTTCTTGAGTCTCTCAATTATGGTGCTCCACCTCATGGTGGGGTTGCTTTCGGTCTTGACAGGCTTGTTATGATTCTGAGAAAAGAAGATTCAATAAGAGAAACCATGGCTTTTCCAAAAACACAGAAAGGTATCTGTCCTCTGAGTGAGGCTCCGGGTCCGGTTGACGAAAAACAGCTCAGAGATCTTTACATAAAGGTTGACTTTAAGACCAAAGAGTGATAAATTGATTTAAACTGAAAAAAGGGGAAAACTATGAAAAGAATGCTTGTTATTTTCTGTCTTTTCGCTTTTACATTTTCCGGATGCAATCTTGTTCAGAGGAAGCAGGATGTGCAAAAAATTTCTGTACCTGATGAACCTGCAAAACAGATGGAAATTGCCGGAGGATCTGCGGAACAGGTTAAGTCGGTTGAGCCGGTATTTAAGCCATCAAAAAGCAGGGAAAAAACTCCTCGTTCTGAAAAACAGGAAGTGGAAATTCAGATAATGCAGGCAAAATCTCTTATTGAGACAGCAATGGAGATAAGCAAGAATGCCGAAAGATACGCTCAGGAATCATACAATACCAGCAATCAGGCAAATGCCACGGCAGAGAAAGCGCTTGAAGCATCAAACAAAGCCATAGAGTCATCGGCTCAGGCGGTAAAAGCCGCCAATGATGCTGCGGAAAAAGCAATTGCCGCTGCCAATGAAGCAGCAGAAAGGGCAGTGGCGGCTGCTACCAAAGCAGCAAAAGAGGCAATGGAACATGCTGACCAATCAGCCCAGAAATCCATAGATGCAGCCAACAGGGCTATTGCAGCGGCCAACGAAGCAGCAGAAAAAGCGATAATTGCTTCAAACAAAGCCCTTGCTGCCTGTGATCAGGTTCTCGCCGAACTCGGAAGGGTGAAGGCAACTTTACAGGCAAAAGAACTCGAACCGATGCTACCTGAAGAACCCAGACCAAAATCATCTGGATCCGGGAAATCCTACACTGTGAAAAAGGGAGATACACTTTCTTTGATAGCGAGAAAATTCTACGGAGATGCTGGTCAGTGGAAAAAAATATACCAGGCAAATCATTCAAAAATAAAAAATCCCAATATTCTGATAAGCGGGACAGAACTGATTATTCCCTGATATGGCATCATTGAAAGAAATTGTTTTGACCAACCAGGAAGCCCAGGTCATTTTTGGCAAACATGACGAACATCTGAGGCTGCTTGAAGACCTTCTCGGCATTGAAATTTTTGCGCGGGGGAATATTGTTAAATTTCGCGGAGACCAGATCAGGGTTGAGAAAGCCCACAGAACATTTGAAAACCTGAGACAGAAAATCCACAGAATGAAATACCTTTCTCCAGAAGATATATTTGATGCATTGCCAGAAGATGAAGATAAAAATTTGAGGCAGGAAAAAAGGCAGAAACAACTATCGGATAAGGATCTTGCTGAAGCTATCATAATAAACTCAAAAAAAGAGAAAATTTTTGCTCGCAGCAGTCATCAACGTTCATATATCAGGGCAATTCGCAGGTATTCTCTGACCGTGGGTATTGGACCCGCAGGCACAGGTAAAACCTATCTTGCTGTTGCTCTTGCCATTGAATCATTAAGGAATGGACTTTTCAGCAGAGTAATTTTAACCAGACCGGCTCTTGAGGCAGGTGAAAGGCTTGGATTTCTGCCAGGAGACCTTGAGGAAAAGATAAAACCTTACCTGCAGCCGATATATGATGCATTATTTGACCTTTTAAAATACGAGGAACTGAAAAGATGGAGTGAAAGAAAAATTATAGAAATAATCCCACTTGCTTATATGCGTGGAAGAACACTCAATGATGCCTTTATCATTCTCGATGAAGCGCAGAACACAACCGGAGAACAGATGAAAATGTTTCTTACCCGTCTTGGCGCAAATTCAAAGGCTGTTGTTACCGGTGATACCACCCAGATTGACCTTCCGCTTTCAAGAGAAACATCAGGGCTTGTCATATGTGAAAAGGTTCTCGGCAGGGTGAAAGGAGTTAAGTTTGTCTATTTTACTGAGAAAGATGTTGTGAGACATCCTCTTGTAAAAAGGATTATCAAAGCTTATGAATCACATTACAGACCGCAGGAGAAAAAGACTATTTCTGGTAAACATACAGAGAAAGATAAAACTTGATCTTGATTATCTGCAGAAACTGATCAATCACTTTGAAAGAAGACTGACCTGTTCCATTGTAAAAATAGATATTGTCCTTGTTGGGGATAGAAAAATAATCAAGTTGAATAAACTTTTTCTGAATAAAAATCAGCCCACAGATGTTTTGACCTTCAATCTTGGTTCAACGGCAGAAATTATCATATCAGTTGAAACCGCGAAAAGACAGGCACTACAGGAATCCCACAGTGTTGAACAGGAAATTCTTTATCTTATTATACACGGTATTCTTCACATTTCCGGTTATGATGACAGTAAGCCTGCCAGTTATGATAAAATGAAAAGGAAACAGGATGAAATTTTTTTTGCAGTTTTGAGGGATTTTGATGAAAAACGAAAAAAATCAGGACATTGTTGAAAGTTTCACAAACGCTTTCAGAGGTCTGTTTTATGTACTGAAAAATGAGAGAAATTTAAGAATACATTTTGGGATAGGTTGCACTGTTATTCTCTGCGGAATTTTTTTTAAATTGCCTTTTCTGGATTTTCTTATTCTCATTCTGGTTGTTTCTCTGGTTATTGTTGCTGAAATCTTCAACACAGCAATTGAAATGTTTGCTGATGCATTTTCAAGTGAGTATCATATTCAGATCAGAAAAATAAAAGATATTACTGCATCAGCAGTACTCATTTCAGCAATAACCTCTGTGATTATTGGATACCTTCTTTTCGCAAAACATTTTCCGCCTTCTTTCAGAAACGCATTTGAAAATCTTGCAAAATCCCCATGGTATTTTACATTTTTGGTATTATTTTTCATCAGTTTTCTTTATGTGATGCTGAAGTCCCTGATTAAGAAACAGGCTCTTATTTCCGGCGGCATGCCAAGTGTTCATAGTGGGATTGCTTTCAGTATCTGGGTGATTGTTTCGATGCTCACATTCAAGAGTGAACCACTTGTTTCGGTGCTTGTGCTGTTGCTGGCTGTATGGGTTGCGCAGGGTCGTATTATAAAACGTATTCATACAGTTGAAGAGACAGTTATCGGCGCAGTTTTTGGAATTCTGCTGACAGTGCTGTTGTTTCAAATCGTGGAAAGATTTACAATATTACAATGAAACTGAAGAACTATTTTATTTCCGGCATTCTTGTTATTGTCCCGGCTGCAATATCACTCTGGGTTTTATGGAAAATCTTTGTTTTTCTTGAAAATCTGATAGGTCAGTGGATCCAGAGGGCGACTCCGCAGTTTTATGTGAAGGGACTTGGATTTATCTCACTTTTAGCAATAATTCTGATTCTGGGGTTTTTTGCACAAAATGTTTTTGGGAAAAGAATTTTGCGTTACATTGAAAGACTTTTTCTTACTGTTCCTGTTTTTAACCGCATCTATCAATTTGTTCATTCAATTCTCCAGCAGATTTTCAGGAAAGACAAAGAAGTTTTCCAGGGGGTTGCCCTTATCAATTTTGGTGATGAAACTTCCACAATCGGTTTTATCACAAGCAAGGAACCGATATTTGAAGGTCAGACCAGCGAATACTGGACTGTTTTTGTTCCTACTGTTCCAAACCCGACTACAGGACTGATTCTGATTGTGCATAAAGACAGGCTTAAAGTTTTGCCTTTGAGTGTGGAACAGGGAATGAAAATCCTTTTCTCTTTTGGTATATACAAGATTCAAAATGCCGCCTACCAGAATAAAAGCGATAATTCTGAAAAGAATTAGTTTTCGCGAAACAAGCGTTATTGTCCATCTTCTGACAGAATCAATCGGAAAAATAACCGGTCTTATGAAAGGAGTGAGAAATCCTGAAAAGAAGATATCACCACTTGCCTATCAGCAGGGCAGCTGTATTGAAGCATTTGTGTATATGAAACCAAAAGGTGGTCTTGAACTTGTTACAAAACCTGAGATTATAGAACCCTTTAACTTCAAATGCGAAAATGCTGCAGTCTGGCACAGATTGCTTTCTCTGGTTGATAGACTCATTCCTGATGCGAAATTCAACAGCGGTGAAATTTTTCAGTTGTTTTTCAGAACAGGAAAGGTGATTCCGGAACTTAAGAATCACAGGGCAGTTGATATTTTCGTAACAGAAAAGATTCTGTTTTTGCTTGGATTCGGTCCGTTTCTTGAAAAATGTCCTGTTTGCGGCACAAAAGAAAACCTTTATTTTTTCAGCGGGAAACTTGGAGGTGTGGTTTGTGCTACCTGTCAGGCAGGTGAACCGGCATCTTTCAGGGTACCTGGAAAGCATATTGAAGCATTGAGGTTTTTCCGTAAAATTCCGGTGGAGCAGATATCAATGGTAAAATACATACCGGAGACCTTACACACAAACCTTATGAAGTGTTTGAATGAAATCGTAAGATATCACATAACCGATTGAAAATGAGAAAAATCAGAGAAAAAATCATCGTTGACAGAATATATTCCGCGATAGAGAAAGCGAGTTTTTCCCTCGAACCGCAGATTAAAAAATTGATTTACAAAGCCAGAAAAATAGAAAAAAACAAATATGGCATAAAAATACTTGACGCTATCATTGAGAATATCAAAATTGCCGAGGATAAAAAACTTCCATTGTGTCAGGATACAGGGATGGTTATTCTATTTTTTGAAGTGGGCAGCAATATAAAAATTGAATTCAAAAATTTTTGTTCATTGCAGGAACTTGTTGATTATTCTGTCAGGAATGCATATAAGGATTTTTATTTAAGAAAATCAGTCGTAAATGTTCCTGAAAGAAAAAATACAATGGATAATACTCCTGCAATTGTCTGGTGTGAGAGTGTTCCGGGCGATGAAATGAAAATTTCTCTTATGATCAAAGGGTTTGGCGCTGAAAATACCAGTCAGTTGAAAATGTTTCTGCCGGGCGTACAAAAGGACGAAATTATTGATTTTGTTGTTGAATGCGTGAAAAAGGCAGGTCCCAATCCCTGCCCGCCAATTTTTGTTGGTATAGGAATGGGCGGCACTTCTGAGAAAGCGATGTATTTATCAAAAAAAGCTCTGCTTGACTGCGGAGATGAAAAAAGATCAGAAATGGCTGAATTTGAGATAGAGTTGATTTCAAAAATCAACAGGATAGGAATCGGTCCAGGAGGTCTTGGCGGAATCACAGGATGTCTTGATGCAAGGGTAAAAACATTTCCAACCCACATCGCAGGATTTCCGGTTGCTGTTTCAATTTCCTGCTGGGCTCATAGAATACATCGGAATAAAATATGAAAAAGATAGAAACACCTCTTGATGAAAAGACCATAAAAGGATTGAAAGCAGGAGATTTTGTTGAAATATCCGGTATAATTTATGGTGCTCGCGATGCAGCGCACAAAAGATTTTTTGAAATTATGAAAAACAGAGGAAAACTTCCTTTTGATATAAAAGGACAGACGATTTATTATGTTGGTCCAACTCCGACACCACCCGGTTTTATCATAGGTTCATGCGGGCCAACAACAAGTTCGAGAATGGATATATACACTCCTGCTTTAATTAAAGCAGGATTAAAAGCAACAATAGGTAAGGGTGTTCGTTCAGAGGCAGTAAGGCAAGCCATTGTAAAACACAGGGCAATATACTTTATTACTTATGGAGGTTGCGGGGCTTATCTTTCTCAATTTGTAAGGGAATGCCAGGTTATTGCATTTTTTGAACTTGGACCTGAAGCACTTTATAAAATAAGGGTTGAAAAATTTCCTGTTATCGTTGGAATTGATAGCACGGGCAGAGATATTTATTCCTTCTGACTTGAAATTCTTTACTGCGGATTAGCTGCGGCAAGATATTCAGTTTTTGTAAGAGCTTTTACGTGTCCATCCACAAAAACTGCATTGCACAGCCTTATCTGCGGATGGCGTTCATTATAAGAACCGAATAGCCTGTCAAACCATGCTTCGCTTGGAACCGGATTTCCGCTTGTGCTTTCAAAAAACAGCATCATTTCTGCAGGTTTCTTAACATTACTCAACTTTCTGATGGTTGCTGTTCCAAGATTTCCATTATAACCATAATCAGCCCAGTATCCGATACTTCCATAGTAAAGTCTCTGATCCTCATCCCCGCATGGACAGTGAACAATACCTGTGGAATTTGCCAGAGTAAAATTGACAGGATCTGTGTAGGCGCTTGCACTGAAAATCAGGGACCCGGTCAGATACTTTTGTTGAATCATTGTATCAAGGAATCCCAGCCACTCCCATGTTCCACCCACAGTTGCGGAAGCTGTCCATGCTGGTGGTCCTACTGTTATTCTTTATGAATATTGGTATTTGCTGCCATTGAAATACAGATAAACCAAAAATTCTTTAAGCTGTTCAGAAAAGTTCCTCCAGAATTGAAAGGGTGGTCCTGACTATTGTTCCAAGTGCATCAGGTACAAGTTTTGACCAGTAGCAGAACTTTGCTTCATGCCCGCCCCTTTTCAATGCATCTTCTGTTGGTATATAACCAACATACTGATTTGTTGCATGAGCAAAAAATGTATATTTTGCTGGTGAATGGACCTTTATTTCAAGCTGTCCCTCAACAAACGGTTCTCCTGGAAAACCGACTATTGCAAAATCTCCAATCCTGAATACCTGTATTTCATAAAGGAGATTTCCTCTTTTTCTTGCGTATTCAACGCTCATAATGGATGCTGCCCCAAACCATTGTGAGTCTACTTCAGAACTATCCTTTCTCCTGATCGGTAAAGGATTTTTCTCGAGGAAATTTTTTGCTTTCTTTATTATTTCAGGTTCAATCCTGAAAGGAATTTCAATTTTTTTTGACCTGTACTCAAGCACATCTGTATCTGAAAAAACTATGCGTGGAATTATTTCTTTTGAGATATCAGCAAGCCTTCTTCCCATTTTTCTGTGGTCAGGCCAGAAATCAGGCGTGAAAGCCGGCCAGGGATTTATATTTCCACAGCATCCATTTACAACAAGACAACCTGCATCAAAAAAACCTTCAATTTCATTGATCCACGCACCGGGCCAGTCTGAAGAAATTGCGTTTTGCGCTGTTGCAAAAACATTAACAGGATGGCATGTAAAATGAAGAATTCCTGAGTGAATTTTCATTTCAGGTGTTCTGAAACAGAGCACCCCTATTTCAGGGTCAACAGGACCTTCAATGTATTTAATATCCGTCTGTCCCAGCGGATACTGTGAGTGGCTGAAGAACCACGGCATTTTCACCTTGCCATTTTTCAAAACAGCCCTTCTGTTAAAAGAAATTCCATCATAGACTGCACTTTGCGCACCAACTAATACAGGTTTGATTGACTCATTTGCAATTTTTATTGCCTCGCATGTCTTTTCCAAAATAAACTGGTAAGTTTTTTTCTCTCCGCCCCTGATGTATTCGAACTCATCAGGTAATTCGGGAAAATCAGGGTCGAGCATAAAATGACCGAGTGAAGGAGCAGAATGATTTTGCAGGGCATGTACCATTACCGCATCACGAGAAAAACCAGCTTTTTCTGCATAATCCCTTATTTTTTCCGCATATTCTTCTGTGACAATCGTAACATCAAGAGAAACAAAACATACTTTTTTACCAGAACTTTCAATGACAAGCACTCTGGCGTAAATATCATCCATCACACTTTGAAAGGTTCTTTTTATTCCTGATCCTGCGCCGCCAAGCTGGGCTGGAAAATCAGGTGTTATCTTAACTTTCGCAAATCCTGCTTTCATAGTAGCCTCCTTTTAAATATTTT
>CAZHJN010000037.1:0-17140 GCA_964532995.1 uncultured bacterium | reverse complement strand
TAGTCCTGGGCATACATCTTCAGAGCAAGACCGAGCTGCTTCAGGTTTGCTATACAAACACTCCTTCTCGCCTGCTCTCTTGCTCTTGCCAGAGCCGGAAGCAACATTGCTGCGAGAATCGCTATGATAGCGATTACCACCAGAAGTTCTATGAGGGTGAATCCTTTTCTCTTCATCTTTTTTCACCTCCTTTCATCTTATTTTTCATTGTTTTCCTCTTCATATTATACCACAATTATTATGGGTTTCTGATTCCAGTTGCATTTCCCACCTGACCACCACCAAGATTATCAGATGGCAGTGTACCATCTGCCTGGGCACCAACCCAGTTCACACTTCCACTGACATATAACACATTTATACCATCTTTGTCGTGGTTGTCCATACCTGATCTTACAACGACTGGAGATGCCCATGCTGCAGAAGCACCACTAAGTTCTCCTGAAACCCTGTCAGCGGCAAGAACTGATTCAATGTTTGTCTGTTCATCAAGAGCGCAGCCGTATGCATATGAACAATGACCTCTGACATTCGGGTCAGAAGAAAATGTCGGTGCAAAAGCGACAGAAGTATTTTCAGGGTCAACTGTGTATTTGATGTCTTTTGAACTCGGACAGACCATCATACCCGTATTCTTCAGATAGTTTGGAGCAACCTTGCCGGCAGATCCTGCCACGTTATAAACCCTTCCAAAGAGCAAGCACCAGGCATAAAGCTGCTCATTACCAACGTTACCGCTTCTGTACGGGAAGGATTCATCGTAGTCCTGAGAATACATCCTGAGGGCAAGTCCTATCTGCTTCAAATTGGACATACACACACCACGACGGGCTTTTTCTCTTGCTTTTGCAAGCACAGGAAGAAGCATCGATGCGAGAATCGCTATGATAGCGATTACAACCAGTAGTTCTATCAGGGTAAACCCTTTTTTCTTCATCCTTTTTCACCCCCTTTTACATTTATTCTACATTCTCACTGTCATATTAAGGATTAGCTATTCTACCAAGGTTTGGAATTTTTTCACCGGGTAGGTATCCAGTTGTTGTTGTTCCTCTCGCGTTAGATGCCACCCAGGCAACATTCCCACCGACATAAAGCACATTGATACCATCTTTGCCATGGTTGTCGTTTGCATCAGTTACATAAGCATTTCCAACTGTCCACACTTGATGATCTCCTTCCTGATACACCTTGTCGCAAACCAGAACCGATTCAGGCAGAACTTTTTCATCAAGAGCCTGTGCATAGGCATATGAACAGTTTCCGGCACTCCGGGTATAAGAAGGAGCAAAAACCTGATTTACATCTTCTGGATCCACAGTGTACTTCACATCATTTGAACTCGGACAGACCAGCATTTCTGTATTCTTCAGGTAATTTGGACATGGCTTTGTATAGGCGTTTGTAGTAATGTCTGTTCCATGAAGTCTTCCAAGCAGCAGACTGAATGCAAAACTTGCCTCATTACTGGTTCCAGAAACAACATAACCGGTTGAACTGGTCGGGAAGAATTCGTCATAGTCCTGTGCGTACATCTTCAGAGCAAGACCAATCTGCTTCAGGTTTGACATACACACAGCGCGACGAGCATTCTCTCTTGCCCTTGAAAGCACCGGAAGAAGCATTGCCGCAAGAATCGCTATGATAGCGATTACCACAAGAAGTTCTATGAGAGTAAATCCTTTCTTCATTTTTCTCACCTCCTTCCTTCTTTAATGTTAATGGAAATTTGTTCCATTGTCAAGACTATTTTAATGGGTATATTTGAACTTGTCAAGACCCCTCTGTTGGATGTCAGATTTCTGACATTTCAAGATAATTTTCGCCTCTCTGAACATTGACCCTCAAAGGAACTTCAAGACTGCAGATATTCTCCATTGTACATCTGATTTCATCAATGATATCAAGTTCATCACTGTATATCTCAAAAACAAGTTCGTCGTGTATCTGAAGAATCATACCACTTTTCAGATTCTGTTGCTTGAAAAAATTATAAATTTTTATCATTGCAAGTTTTATCAGTTCAGAGGCGGTTCCCTGTACCGGCATATTTACAGCGACCCTGAAAGCAAATTCCCTCTGATTTCTGTTTTCAGAACGAATTTCCGGCAGTTTCCTCTTACGACCAAAAAGTGTTCTCACACAGCCGTCTTTTTCTGCCCGTGCAATCGTCTCATTTATGTATTCTCTGACCTTTCTGAATTTTGTGAAATAAGCGTCAATGAATGTCTGCGCTTCTTCCCGAGAACAACCAAGCCGCTGCGCAAGTCCGTATGAGTTCATTCCATAGATTATTCCAAAATTGATTGTTTTAGCAATGCGGCGGTATGTATCAGATTCCTGAGATTCAAAAAGAGAACCATTTTCAAATGAAAAAAGCTGCCTTGCTGTTTCAAGATGAATATCACAACCTTTTCTGAAAGATTCAATAAGAACAGGGTCTTTTGAAAAATGGGCAAGAACCCTCAATTCAATCTGGTTGTAGTCAAATGCGTAAAGGAAAGCATTCTCAGGCGCTATAAAAACCTTTCTCAATCTGCCACCTTTCTCTGTTCTAACAGGTATTGCCTGAAGGTTTGGATTGCGACACGCCAGCCTGCCTGTTGAAGCAACAGCCTGCTGGTATTCAGGATGAATCCTGCTGTCAGATGGATTGATAAAGGATGAAAAACCGTCAATGTAGGTGCTGCACAGTTTTGAAAGTTCCCTGTATTGCAGAATCAGATCAACTATTCTGTGCTTTGTACGTATCTGAGAAAGAACCGCGCTGTCGGTTGAATAACCGGATTTTGTCTTTCTTTTAGCCGGCAGTCCGAGTCGCTCGAATAAAATGTTTGCCACCTGCGAGGGTGAATTTATATTAAATACCTCTCCCGCAATGCTGTAAATCTTTTCCTGCAAATCATTCATTTCCTTTTCATATTCTTTCTTCAGTCCTTCAAGATAACTTCTATCAGCGAGTATTCCCCGCATCTCAATATCCGCAATAACCTCTATCAATGGCATCTCAATGGAATGGAAAAGAAAATCCATCCCCTCTGATTTAAGTAAATGTTTGTAATTTTCTCGCTGAACTAAAATGTCTGTTCCCTGCACCGGCACATCTGTTAAAAAGGACGCAATTCCCAGATCAAAGTACGGTTGGGAAAGGAATGAATTTTTTGAGGCAAGCATCTTTATCTTTTCCTTGATATTTAATCCGACTTTTTCAAGTTTATCATCTTTCAGGTACTGTTCAAAAACGACTGGATTTTTCTGAATTTCATTGAAATCAAAAATTCTGTCGCCGATTGCCAGAATATCCTGCGAAGAAAAACCTGTGCTATCTGCATTAAAAATTTCCCTGATCTGGCTTTCAAATTTTTTGAATTCAAGTTTTTGAAAAATCTGTTGAATTCTGTCAGGCTGAGGATCTTTTCTTTTGATATCCTCCAGAGATATTTCCAGATTGACATCGCATTTAAGCTGCACAAGTTTCTTGCTTAAAAAAGCAGAATCTTTCCCTGAAAGAAGCAATTCCTTTTTCCTGCTCTTTATCTTTTCAATATTTTCATAAAGGTTTTCAATGGTGCCAAATTCTTTTATGAGAACAAGCGCTCCTTTCTCTCCTATCCCACTGACACCTGGAATATTATCGGATGCATCTCCACAAAGTGCCAGGTAATCAACTATGTTCTGCGGACCAAATCCATACTTTTCAAAGAAAATCTTTTCATCTAACTTCTCCCATGTTGCGGGATTTATAACCGTGATATGCTGTGAAAGAAGCTGCAAAATATCCTTGTCTCCCGAGAAAATAAAAATATCAGCATCATTGGATGTAAATTTGCGGGCAAGGCAGGCAAGTAAATCATCTGCTTCAAAGGATTGCTTTTCAATTGAGATTATCCCGAAGGACTTAATCAGTTCTTTTATAACCGGAATCTGCGCGGAAAGTTCTTCTGGCATCGGTTTTCTTGTAATCTTGTATTGTTCGGAAAGAGCGTGTCTGAATGTGGGTGAAGGAGTGTCAAAAGCAACAGCAATATATTCAGGATCATAATCACGCAGAATTTTCAGCAAAGTTGAGACAAAACCAAAAATTGCATTTGTTGGCTCACCCGTTGAAGTTGTAAAAGATCTGATGGCAAAAAACGACCTGTAGATGATGTTGTTTGCGTCTATAAGAAAAATCTTCTTCATTTAGATCGGGGTTTGTAACAGATAAGTTCCATCTCAGCCTTAACAACAAAAGGTTTCTGTGGATTGCGAGAAATCTGCAGGTATCCAAAACGGAGAAAATCCCTTTTTTCAATCTCTTCAAGAAACATAAGAAGTTTTTCAAGTTCAATCTCCTCAACCGCAATGCTGATATGCTGCTCCACAGTATTGTAAAGAGTGTTTTCTGTAACAGGCGTGATTCTTGAAATACGGGATTTTGCAGCAACTGTTTCCGCAGCCTTTGAAACAAAAAGATACAGATTAAAATCAGGCGCAGCAAAAACAGGGCTTTCCTTTGCCGTCTTTTCTCTGTACTGGCTTATCAGGTTATTAAGAGTTTGAAGGTCTTTCTGTTTCTGGTCCAAAGACCTGTTTAGCTCTTTTATTTTTTTAATGTTAGGCATACACACAAATTGATACAGAAGTACAAGTATCACGATGCCCGCAAAAATTAGACTACTGTGTTTGGTCTTTGTCATTTCTGGCAAGTTTGATCAGTAAGTTAAATGTTATACGGTCTGATTCAGGCATAATGCCGCCAACCTTGACATCCTGAAAATTTTTAGCCTTTTTGAATGTCTGGGTGAGAACTTCAACATTTTCCAGTGTATCCGTGGAACAGGTAAGAAACAGATCCAACCCGCGCAGACTCATCTGAGAAACCTTGAACATAATGTTTTCGGGAACTATTTCTGAGATTGTTTTCATTATTGAAATAACAGAATTTCTGGGAACAATTTGCTGCACATCACCAAGATTTCTCAATCTTTCCCTTGCCTGAACAAGCGGGTTTACAATCTTTACAGCATCAGGAAATGCTGCTTTGAATGTCTGTTCCATCTGCCTGTTGACTGAATCAAGCTTTGTCTGAGCCTGCCTTGCAATAAAAAGTGGCCTCATCATCACACCCGAAATGGCAAAAAACAGCAGAAAGCCACTGATGACAGCAAAATTTAATGAAACCTCTGTCCGTCTTGCCGAATATAATCTGAAGGGTACAACTGAAAAAAGAGCGGGAAAAAGTTCATATAAAGAGAAAAAATATGAAGAAAAATCGCCTTTTTGCAGAGGTAATATCCTGCAGTTGCCAGTTCTTCCTGAAACAGAAGTATCTCCCAGACAGAACACAGGCAGTTTCTCACTGTTATCCGCAACTATTTCAGAAAAAACATTCTCAATCCTTTCAGGTTCACAGTACATGGATGAGCTTTCAACAACCACATTATTTTTCACAACCAGTCTGGAAACATAATTGCCATCTATGAACACACAGATGTAATTGCTCTGCTGGGTTGTTCTTGAAACATATCCTGCAAGAACAAATGGTTCAAAATAAAAATCCATTCTGAATTTATAGGAAGAACCATACCTCTGCCACTTCTCAATTTTTACCTTCTCAAAAGCAATAACAGAAACAGTCGTTTTTCCCTTTTCTCTCAAAACCGGATACCAGAAAAATTCAAGTTCATCCGCAGGTACAGGAAACAGCGGCGATGATTCCTCAAGCACAACATCAGAAATCTTTTTCAGAGAAGAAAAAGGAAACTCAAGAGTTCTTATAAAAATTGCGGGCCTGCTGAAAACCAGCGTAAGAGATGAAACCCTGTTTTCATCAAGAAAACCTGAAATATCCTGTTCTGACTGAAAAACACCTGAAACCTTATTTGCTCCAGCGTAGAAGAACAGCTCCTTATCTCTCATATAAACAATAAGATTCAATTTCTCTCCCATCTCAATCTTGTGATTTTATTGTTCTCCCTCTGCACAACAAGAGATTGAACATAAACCATACCGTTGGATTCTGCCTTTGCCGTGATGCAAAAAAAACTGCTTGAAAATTTTATAAGCCTCGTGAGCGATGATGTCGTCTGTCTATCAATCCTCATAAGGATATTCATAGTTAATGGTCTGAGTTCCCTTTCATTCATAATTTTTTCGACTGAAGAAGCCGGATAACCCAATGCCTGCAGAATTACAGGATCAGCCATATTGACATTTATTTTATTATCAGAAAAGATTGTTAGCAAATCCAGAAGTCCCCTGTTTTCTCCTGAGTGCATCAGAACCTCAGGTGTAAAACCCTTTATATAGGCAAGTTCATAAATATCGTTGAGCGGACCGTTTGAAGGTCTGTAAGGTGGAGTGAGCGTACCGTAGTAATCTGCCTCTGCTCCAAAAACTCTCGGAAATTCATCACCGTCAAGCCAGTCAACAAGCGTATCCAGCAGAGAAGAGGAAAAACCCATAACTGCAAGAAGATTACCAAAGATGGTTGATGCCTGGGTATTCAATGATTTATCACGGTTTAATATGCTGTTGATATTGAATCGTGTATCAAGTGCTTCAATTGTAACATCAACGTTTCCTTCGGGAAATTCAATATGTTTTGGCTTTACCCAGATATCAGAAAACCAGTCATAGGTATTTTTATCCATCAGCAGGATTGTTTCACCCGCGCTTATGCCAGCTCTTGCGAGTTTTTCAACCATAAAGTTTGTGTTCTGATTGTGCTGAAGTTCTGCCCTGAATCTGATAAATTCAGTAAAAAGAATTGCATTTGCTGCAAGAATAGCAAGAAACGCAAGCGTTGTAACAAGAATAAAACCTTTTTTTCTGTTTTTTCCTCTCATGTCTCGTGCGCACTCTGTATGTTTATCATCACAGGAAAAAATAATTTTGAATTCTGTTTTTCCATCTCAATGGCTATGCCCGGCGGGAAAGTTTCTTTATCCCATGCGGTCTTCCAGGATTCGCCATCAAAAAATGAAAATTCCACTCTGTCCAGGTCAACCATTGCAGGATAAGAGAATTCAGTATCCAGCAATATATCCTTTTCTTTCACATTAAGGTCATACCTGCCGTTTTCATCAGGTTCCACTGTGTAGGTAATGACTTTCCTGCAGTTGTATTCGTTCAATTCTATGGAAATTCCAGAGGATGTAAAACTGTTGTTCTTACTATCGGCAAGAGCACACATCAAACGACTTGCAAATGTTTCAAGAAAAAAGTTTATCCTCTGCATATCAGCAATTCTCTCTCTGATATCCTGAGAAACTTTAAGCGTGGTCTGCATTGTCCGGTATACAAGTAAAATGATAATGAACCCAATCGTCGTAACAACAAGCAATTCCATCAGAGTGAATCCACACTTTTTCTTTTTCATCCTGTTTATTCTCCACCAGAAGTAATCAAAAATGGATAAGAAACTCTGGAACCGCGCTTTTCAACAATTATTCTTGTTACAACAAAATTGAATACTATTTCACTGTCAACAGTAATCGTCTCACTGAGAGTTACATCGTCTGTTTCAATTTTATATTTTGCTTCATGATCAGCAGGCGTGAAATCCCCTGATTCAGCCACATTTTCCGAATCTTTCAGATATTCAAACTCCTTCTGTCTTGCGAGAATTATACAGGTCTGGTCGTCAATAATCTTCTGGGCAATAGATGTGTTAAGTAAGTAGTTTTCCAGACACACAATCCCAAGAACTGCAAAAATTCCCACAGCCACCATTGCTTCAAGAAGAGTAAATCCTTTATTTTTCATATGATTTACAGGGATTGTATTTCAGGAACAACGACATAAGGATTCAGTTTCAGCAGATACCGTTTTCCCTCTTTTATGTTTTCAATTTCCATCTCCGCATATTCCCGGCTGCCATCTGCAAAAAAAATTATTCCCGGACATCCTGATTCATACCTGTAACCATTAACCATAACGTTGAAAATCCTTAAATCATCTGATATCGGTGTGTATTCAACACCATCAGGAACTTTTTTCACAATTGTTTCATCGTGGCTTACCAGAACCCATGATTGCTCTTCAAGATTGAAAAAAAGTATATGAGTCCTGCCCGAGGTCAAACTTGTTTGTGTGGCATGGGAAAAAATATCCTCAATATCAGGAATTCTCTGCGTCAGTTCAGTTGACTCCGTTGTAAACCGGGCTAAAATGACAAAAAAAAACTGATGATGAGAATTACAACCATCAACTCAAAAAGGGTAAAAGCCTTTTTACTCAGTCCTGCCGGAGCCTTCAATTTCACTGCTTGAAATGTCCGCGTCATAACCAGTACCGCCCTCCTGACCGTCTTTACCATAGGAAATAATTTCGTAATCCTCACCATTTCTGCCAGGTGATAAATACACATAAGGATGTCCCCAGGGATCGAGAGGAATCGTGGTTTTTTCCAGATAACCACCTTCCCTCCATTTTTCTGGAACTCTTCCGGTCGTGGGTTTCTCAACAAGAGCTTCAAGACCCTGTTCTGTTGAAGGATAAAAACTATTGTCAAGATAAAAAAGACGAAGGGCCTGTTCAAAGCTTTTCATCTGAACCTTTGCAGCTGTTACCTTTGCCTCATCGACCCTGCCGAAAATTCTCGGCATAACATACATCGCAAGAATCCCCAGAATTACAACAACCGCCATCAATTCTATGAAAGTAAACCCCTTTTTTCTTTTCATGTTTTCTCCTATCTGATACTCTGGCTGATCTGAAAAATCGGTAACATTATCCCTATCACAACAAACCCAACAACAATCGCCATAAAAAGAATCATAACCGGTTCAAGAATGGTCACAAATTTTGTCGCCTTCTGGGCAACATCTTCCTTGAAATTTGTGGATACCTTCAAAAGCATCTGAGGCATTGTTCCGCTTCTCTCCCCTGCTGATATAAGTTGAATAACAGTATACGGAAACACCGTGGTCTTTCTGAGCGCAGAAGAAACACTCTGACCATGAGAAATGAAATCTCTTGCTTTATCTATTTGCGCCTTGAGGTCAGGGTTTGATAGTACCTCTCTGGCAATTGTAAAACTTGCGAGAATTTCAACGCCACCTTCAAGAAGAGTTCCAAGTGTTCCGGCAAAATTGGCGATCTCACTCTTGAAAAAAATCTCTCCCAGATATGGAATTTTGTTTCTGAATTTTGCAATTCTTGCTCTTCCTTTTTCAGAAGAAAAGTATCTTGTGCAAAAATAAACAGCAATCATTGTAATAACAATAAGAGCAATTATGTATTGCCTCAAAAAAGCAGAGACCTTTATCAATACCAGTGTGGGAAGTGGAAGTCTGAGGGAAATCTCTGAAAAAATTCGGGTGATGGTTGGCGCAACAAAGACGAAAACAAAAATCAGAACAAGAAAGCCAACAATAGCCATCATTATCGGGTAAATCATAATACCCACCACCCTGCTTCTAAAACGAATTGTTTCTTCCAGAAATTCCGCAATACGCTCAAGTACAGGTCCAATTGTTCCACTTGCTTCACCTGATCTTATCATTGAAAGGTAAATATCTGAAAACAGGTCAGGGTATTGAGATGCTGCTTTTGAAAAACTTTTCCCTTCTCTGATATGTTTCTGAATGTCCGCATAAACATCATGGAGACGACCCTCTCTCATCTGAGCAATAATTCCTGAGACGCTCTCATCAAGAGTCAATCCAGAATTCAGCAATGTGGCAAGCTCTCTTATAGAAAGAGCAAAATCCTCTTTCTTAACCTTTTCCCGTGTTCGCCACAAATGCTTTTGTGGGGAAAATAATTTTTTGATATAGATGCCATTATTCTTCACAAGCATCCGGGCAGAATTTTCGTTTTCGGCTTCAATCCTGCCTGTAACGCGTCTTCCTTTTTTATCAAAACCTTCGTAGGAAAATAAAGGCATATCAGGTTTCCTGAGTTACACGAAGAACTTCACTGACAGTTGTGAGACCCTCTGAAACCTTTCTTGCTCCATCCATCCTGAGGGTTCTCAATCCCTTACCAAGGGAATATCGCCTTATTTCGCCTGCTGAAACCTGTTTCATAATAAGGTTACGTATTTCATCATCTATTTCAAGAAATTCAAAGATTCCTGTTCTTCTATGATATCCTGTGTTCAAACAAACCTCACATCCTTTGCCTGACCTGAAGTTATGTTTTTGGGATGGATCAAGTCCGATTTCCTTCAACAGATCTGAAGGATATACCGTTGGTTCTGAACATTTGGAACAATTCAATCGCACCAGTCTCTGAGCAATGATACCTATAACGGATGAAGCAATCAGGTAAGATTCTATTCCCATATCAAGAAGACGGGTTATTGAACTGGTTGAGTCGTTGGTGTGAAGCGTGCTGAAGACAAGATGTCCTGTCAGTGATGCCTGAATTGCCATTTCCGCAGTTTCTCTATCCCTTATTTCACCAACCATGATAACATTGGGGTCGTGTCTCAGTATGGAACGCAAACCATTGGCAAAAGTCAAACCAACCTTCGGGTTAACATTTATCTGGTTGATGCCATCAAGCTGGTACTCAACAGGATCTTCAAGCGTGATAATGTGAATATGAGGATTGTTAATTCTTGAAAGAGCCGCATAAAGAGTGGTCGTTTTCCCGCTGCCGGTTGGACCTGTAAGAAGTATGATGCCGTGGTCATAATGAATCAATCTATCGAATTTAACAAGGTCTTCTTCTGAAAAACCAAGTTCGTTCAACCCGAAGTTATATGTGGACTGGTCAAGAAGACGAAGAACCGCTGACTCGCCAAAGAAGGTTGGAATGATTGAGACCCTGACATCAATCTGTTTATCCTCAACCCTGATTGAGGTTCTGCCATCCTGTGGAATTCTTTTTTCCGCAATATCAAGGTCAGAGATGATTTTAACCCTTGAGATGACCGCCGGCTGATATTTTGCGGGAAGGGATAGAATATCATGAAGCATTCCATCTATCCTGTATCTGACCTTCAATGTATTCTCAAGACTTTGAAGATGGATATCGCTTGCCCTCATAATAATCGCCCTGTAAAAAATCTGATTCACAAGGCGGATGATTGGAGCCTGGTTCGCCAGATCAAGTAAATCCCCATTCTGAGCGGGCAGTTGTTCTGCAAATGCATCATCAAGCATTGCCTCATCGCGACTTAATTCCTGAATTATTTTCTGCGAAGAAACCGGGTTATAATAGTGTTTTTTGAGCAGATTCTGAATTATCTGTTTATCAACAACAACAAAAGAAATCTTTCTTCCTGTAAAATGTTCAATCTCTCCCTGGTCAATTTTTGATGGATCATCTGTGGCAAGAAGGACACTGCCCGGCGAAGATTTAAGGGGTAAAAGCGAAAATGTTTCAAGAAATGTATAAGGAAACTTTGACAGTAATTCCGAATCAATTGCCTTTTCAATCTCTTCTGGATTTAGATTTAGATTACTTCTTCTGATCATTCTGAAGAATCTTCTCCTTTTCCTGTCTTATCTCTTCAGCCTGCTGAAAGGTTGTTATAATGCGCGGGGTGATAAAAATCAGAAGATTGGTTTTTACGCTGCCTTTTGTTTCTCTCTTGAAAAGCCTGCCAAGCACTGGAATATCACCCAGAAAAGGAACTTTCTGAGTGGTATTTTCTGTATCATTTCTTATCAATCCTCCAAGAACAACTGTTTGATTGTTTGGGACTATCAGCGTGGTGTCCGCTTCACGTTTTGCTGTTGTCAGGGCTCCTTCTGTGTTTTCTGTAATAACCTTTGTCACTTCCTGATGGAGTTTAAGACGAACGTATTTGTCCTGACTTATCTGCGGCGTAATCTTGAGTATAATTCCAACATCTTTGTAATCATAACTTCTTATGGTATCACTGCCTGTTCCACCCGTTGTGGTGGTGAATCGTGTTTCTTTCAGATAAGGGGTGTTTTCACTAACATTTATCGTGGCTTCTGTGTTATCTGCGGTCATTATCTGAGGAGTACTCAGAATATTAAACTGCGTATCCTTGCCTGACAGAGCCATTTTAACATGGTCAATCAGACTCTTTGTGTTAGTAAATCCAATCTGCAGTCCGCTTGTGGCACTTTCTATACCAAATTTTGTCTGCGCGGAACCAGAATACCTGTCGTGGTCAAAATCCTGCACTGTTGCCCATTGAATGCCTATGTCCTGTTCCCTTTTGTACGAAACTTCAGCAATCAATGCCTCTATTAAAACCTGATTTGTCATCACATCAAGTTCCCTGATCAGATTCTCTATGTTGGCAAAATCATCAGTCTCCGCATAAGCAATGAGGGAATTTGTCGCTTTCACGGCGACCACAGCTGGCTGAATAACCTGCCGACCTGGCCTTGCGGGTTGAACCCTCTTTTTCGAAAGTATATCGCTTAATGTTTTAGCAACATCCTCTGCATTCGCGTTCTGAAGTTTGAAAACACGAAGAGATTCCTTCCCCGGAGGACTGGGTTGATCAATGGTTTTGACAATCTCCATTATCTTTTTCACATTTGCACCAAAATCCGAGATAAAAACTGTGTTGCTTCTTAAATCAAAAGAAACCTGTCCCGCCTTCGAAATATAAGGGGTGAGAATCTGCGAAACAGTTTCAGAAGGGTAGTATTTTAAAGGTATAACCTGAGTGATGTAAAGGTCCTGTTTATCATCGCTGATATCACCGAAATTAACCAGCGGCGACCTTGCCCTTCCATCAGTGGAGGGAACAATAAACGATACACTATCCCTTTTTATGATTGTGAATCCATAGAGATTAAGGACAGCCTGAAAAACCTGATATAATTTGTCGCTTTCAACGGGCTTCTGGGATATTATGGTTACACTGCCTCTAACAGCGGGATCAATAACATAGTTTTCACCCGTAAATTCACTGACAAGTTTGATAAATGTAAGAATATCAACATTACTGAAATTCAGAGTGAACTGTTTCTGAGCAAAACAGGACAGACAAACAAACAAAACCAATAGTATCAGGAATCTCTTTAACATTTTTCCTCAGTCCTTTTATCTGCCTGGTTGCATGCCCGGAGTTTGAGCTCCTTGCTGACCTGTACCCATTTCCTGCTGATACCTTTGCTCAAGATTTGAGATGAATTTTTCAAGGGCATCAGTTGCAACCTGTTTGACATCAGGATCAGGGTCTTTCATCATGTTCAAAAGAATTCTCATGATCAGAATATCATTAGCGCTTCTTGCATATGTTGTACCTGACGAAGATGATGTCCTTGTACTTCTGTACTGGTCTCCTTCCTGCGACTTTATCACAAAAAGTCTGATTGCATATTTTCTAACAATTGGATCAGGATCATTCATAAACCTGAGAAGGCTTGCGTCTGTTCCAAAAATCTGGTCCAGCGCTATTGAAACAAGATCTCTTATCTGCGGGTCAGGATCAGCAAGCATCGTGAAAAACTCGGGAATCACGGCCGTTGTGCCAAGCCCGCCCTCACCATAGTTACTGGTGGAACCTGATGATGTCGTTCTACCACCCCTCATCCCGAAAATATCGCCAATACCTGTGGTCGTTGACGAAGAACCTGACGAAGTTGTTGTTCCGAGCGTCATGCCCCCAACAAGGGACTGAACTGCCTGCATCCTGACTTCCTTATTCGGATGTCTTAACATATTGGCAATTGTGGCAACAACAAATTCTGCACCACCTGTGTCGTAATAGCCGGAAGTACCACTTGTCCCTGATCTTGATGTTCGGCCGCTTGTTCTGCTGCTGGATGTTGATGATCTTGTGGAAGTGGTCTGGGCAAACAATTCAAAGCAGAAACCTATCAACACTGTTATCGCGACAGCAACAAAGACTTTTTTCATAACCAGCCTCCTTCTGCGGTATTCCGCAGGTTCCTTCCAGACATTTGACGATCTGTCATGACAGATGGTTTAAAGAATTTAAAACTTCTCAAGTATTCCTCCGTCAATCTTTTTCCCAATCTTCTGAACATCCGGTTTACTTACAGCATCAGCATCCTCGTAACTGCTTACAACCCTTGGAGTTAAAAACAAAAGCATTTCGCTTTTTGTGTTGCTGTAACTCTGTTTTTTGAATAAATTACCAAGAAGCGGTATGTGCTGAAGAAATGGAACGCCTGTTGTTCTTATATCTCTTCTATCCTGTATCATACCGCCGATAATAAGGGTCTGACCATCGTAAACAACTATGTTCTGGTTTGTTTCCCTGCTTGAGATAACAGGTTGTTCAGTGGAATAGGTCTGTCCACCTGCGGTTGCCGTGAGTTTCCGTATTTCTATCAAACGGGCATCAAAGATGTTCAAACTCAGGAAAATACTCCTATTCCTCTGTATAATTGGAGTCACCATAAACTCTGTCCCAACCTGGTCTTCAAAAACATTGAATGTTGAACTGGTTGTTATTGTTTGCTGTTGCTGCGAAACTGTTGCCTGTGGTATCAGATATGGAACATTCTGTTCAACCGCTATCATTGCGGTCGTTCCATTAAGACACATAATTTTTGGCGCCTGGAGAAGTTTCACCTTGCCCTTGGCGCTCAATGCCTGAATCAGCATATTAACATTATAATTTGTAATTCCAAATGCAAATGTGTTCTGTGGAAGTGTTGCAGAACTGCCGGGCGTGAAATTCGGATTGTCTCCGAATCTTGGTCCTGTAAGTGTGCCACCAGAACCAAGTGCTTCAACGAGTCTTGAACTTACAAGCCAGTCAATACCAAAGGTGTTATCATCTGAAAGAACTATTTCAACAAGCTTTGCTTCAATGAGAACCTGGGAAATAGGCGTATCAAGAGATGAAACAACCTCTCCTATTTTCATTGCTGTATCTTCGTCGGATGCTTCAACAATTATTGAGTTTGTCCTCGGTTCATGAACGATTGTCTGTGTTGGAAAGGTCTCTTTAAGAGCCTTCATTATGCTGTATGAATCTCCATAGTGAACCTGAAAAACCCTTCTGAGCCTTGCCTTTACCGCAGCAGCAGACCTGTTGAATTCCTCTGCTGTCATAATCTTAATCACACCATTATCCTCCACATATTTTAAGTTGTTTGACTCGCAGATCAAATCAAGAACCCTCTGCAGAGGTAAGTCCTTAACATTTATTGAAACCCTGCCGGAAATTCCCTGCATAAGAACGATATTTGCGCCTGTGAGATCATAGATAAGCTTGAGTGTCTGGTTCAGATCTGCGTCTGTGAGATTCAGCGTAACCGGGTAATCAGCAGCTTTACCAAGTATCATTCCTGGTTTTTTCTGCACCACAAACTCGTCTATCTGAAATCTCGCTTTGTTAGCCAGCCTTATTACTTCTGTGTATCTATCGTTTTCATATGCTTCTCTTGCCATCTTGATGGTGGAACGCGGACCGAGAAGTTGAAATTCAGTAAGCTTTCCTTCCTTTTCAACTGAATCAAAGTAAGATACTGTATTCAGAAGAACCTTCTGGGCTTCTTCTGCAAGCGTTTCAAGTTCACCCTCTTTATTTATCTCTATTTCTTTTACTGTTTGCCCCTGAACCTTGAAAGTTGAAACTGCGCTGGTTTTGCCCAGACGGCTCTCAGCTGTCCTGAGATAGTGCGTAATCTGTGATTTTTTATACTCAGGAGCAAGCCCCCGGACCTGCTTCAGAAGAGCTATCGCTCTGGTATAATCCTTCTGGTAATAACTTTTGATGGCATCGCTGTATAGAAGGTCAAGTTCTGTTGTGGATGTGCCAAAATTCCGGGTTGTCTGTGCAGCCAAAGGTAATGTGCTGTTCAGGCAGAAGATTGAAATCGCAAATACAATCAGCTTTAATCTTAATTTCTGGTTCATAGTCCCCCCGAGTATTTTACACTCACAAAATATCCTCAGTCAAATCATTCAGCAGGAATTTCAATAATAACGCCCTCTCTTGAAAGCGTGATTGTTCCTTTTTCCTTTTTCAAAATTCTGAAGCCTTCAACAACATCTCCCACTGTCACCCTGTAAGTCCTATGTTTACCTTCAAGAAAGATGTATTCAATTCCCTCCATTATCAGGCTTCCACGGTATACAAGAGGACATTCAATCTGCGGAATAATCAAAGGTGAAATCTCCGGTTTTGAAACAGGAGCAGGTGGAAGAATCTTTGAAACAGTTGCTTCAGATATTGATGGTAAAGTAGGTTCAGGTTTTTCCGGCTTCAAAATAGGAGTTATCTTTTCAGGTTTTTCTCTTACAGGTTTCTGAATCGGTTGAGATACAATGGACGGTTTTTTGGTGATCGTTATAATCTCAGGTTTGTATGCCAGCATTATCTCTGCCTGTCTTGGTTTTTTCACCAGTTCCATTGTGAGCAGTCCACCCGAGAAAGGATCTCTTTTGCCTTCTATGTTTATTGATGGCACCCTGTATTCTTCTACCTTTATCTCCTGCTGAGGCTGAATGGCTACCTGCGTTGCTGATGTTGCTCTTTCCTGAGTTGAACCGTACATTTCTTCAAATCTTTCTCTCGGAGGTTTCCACCTCATCGTATAGAAAAGTATTTCACCCAGCCACATAAGAAGCAACAGCAGGAAAAGCAGCCTGAATGCGTTTCTCCTCAGGAATGGACCAGGTTTTATCGGTTCTCGGTACTTTTTCGGTTTCTCTGCTACTGCTTTTGCCGGTTTTTCGGGTACAGCAACAAGCCCTGATGGCGCTGCAAAATCTGTTGCCTTCGGAACTCTGATACTTTTTGCCTTCTTTACAGCTGCTGAAACTGAACCTGTTGCTGCAGCAATTATTGCAGCAGATGATTTGGTGAGGGCTGAGACAGAATTACCGATTTTTGATGAAATTTCCCTGACCTGTCTATCTGTCTCTTTCTGTTTCTTTTCGAAAAATTCCTTTTCCTGTTTTTTTCTTGCGGCAAGAACAAGTTCAGCCTTCAAAAGCTCTTTCTTCTGCAGGGCAAGCTGCTTCTGTCTTGCTTTGAACTCTGCCGCCTGAATTGCTTTTGCCTGTTTTTCTTCCATTGCTGCTTTTGCGGCAATCTCTTTCTGTTTCCTCAGAGCCTGCTTTGCAAGAGTTTTATTGATCAGTTCCTTCTGGTGTTTATCTCTGAGAAAACCAATAAATGCAAGAAGCCTTTCTTTCTTTGCAGGCCTCAAATCAGGCGGGCTTACTAACTTCTCCTTCTTCTCCTGCGCCTTCTCTATCTTCTCCCGCAACAGCTTCTGCCTGCGGGCTT
>CAZHJN010000036.1:0-19114 GCA_964532995.1 uncultured bacterium | reverse complement strand
GAGAGGGGAATCAAGACAATGGTCGGCGCCGCTGTCCTGCCTTTGTTTTTTATCTCTAAGTTTTTATTCTGGCTTGCCTTTGCAGTTTATCTTTTTTATACGATTGGTTTTTATAAATTTCTGGCCAAAGAAAAGAAAATCCATTTAATTCCGGCTTTCCTTTTTCTGGATTTATTTCAAAAAAATAACTCATAAGCACGAATTTTTTCAAGCAACATTCTTGATGCTTTAAGTTCAGCCTCTTTTTTGGTTTTTCCTCTGGCTGTTGTTTTTATTGGCATACCTTTTATCTTTGCTGATATTATAAATATCTTCCTGTGCGGAGGACCTTCTGTTTTTTCTATCTTATAGATTATGGGTTTGTTAAACTTTTCAGCCACAGTTGTTTTCAATAATCCTTTATAATCCTGCAAAGGTCCAGTTTGTTTTGTCAATATAAATTTTTTTATGAATCTTCTTGCTGCATGAAAACCGCCATCGAGATATATGGCGCCAATTAAAGCTTCAACAACAGGATCAAGCCTTGGATTTTTCAATCCTATCTGTTTCAGTTTTTTTTCGAGCATGAGATTTTTACCAATTTCATGCAGAAAATTTCTGTTAACATACGCAGCTTTTGATTCAGTGAGAAATTGCTCATTCATTTCAGGATTGCGTTTGAATATTTCTATTGCCACAGTATAATTTAAAACAGCATCTCCGAGAAATTCCATTCGTTCGTTTGATTCAACCAGATGTTGATTGGCATAAGATGAATGCGTGAGCGCGGTCTCGAGAAGTTTTATATTCTTGAATTTATATCCAGATTTTTCTTCAATTTCATTTATATCTTTCGACACAGACAGGCTCCTGTTAACAAAAGAAAAATTGTGCTCAGACCAATATCCCCTATTCTGGTGTAGATATTCTTTTGCTTATTGTTATCCGGTATATCGATTTCCATAATCCCGCTGATAAACATTTTTTTGTTATCATGGTTCAATGTTTTATGTTTTCCATCAGGAGTTGCGTAACCTGTAATTCCTGTGGTAGAAACCTGAATTACAAACCTACCCGTTTCAGTTGCCCTTAATATATTATGCGCAAAATGTTGATAAGGTCCAGAAGAGTCACCATACCATGAGTCATTGGTTATTGTTATGAAGAAGTCCGGATTATTTTCCATATTATCCTGCACAAGGCTTGAAAATATATTTTCAAAACATATCAACACAGAAAATTTTTTCGAGCCAGGATTAAATATGACTGAATCTTTTCCTGGTTTAATATCCGGTATTCCTCCGTATATTTTTTTATATATTTTTTTTACAATCCACAGTTTTTCTCCAGGGACATATTCGCCAAAGGGAACAAGATGTCTTTTATCATAACGTTCAAAACCTCCATTTCTGAAGTAAAAGGCACTGTTGGTCACATTTCCATTTTCTTCATTCATGGCACCCATCAGGATTGGGAATTGATGGGATTTATTAATCAGATAATTAAAAACCTCTTCATCTTTTCTCAGTATTGAAGGATAACTGCTTTCAGGCCATACCACCAGATCGCATGTAGTTGTGATGGTTTCTGTAAGGTTTCGATATTTTTCAAATGAGTCCTCAGGAAATTGTCCGAAATAACCGGAATTCCCCTGAACAGCAATAATTTTTGTTGCTGTATCACCATGTTTTACAAAATCTATATTTGATAACAAGCCAGCAGACGCTGTAAGGGTAAGGCAGGTTATAAACTGCAGGAATTTTCTGTACTTTATCATTGCATAAATGGAGATATTTAAAGCAATTATTAATGCTGATAGTCCTGCTGAACCTGTTATCGAGACCATCCTGACAGTGTAAGGAAATGCCCACTGTGAAAGGGAAAGAGGTAACCACGGAAATCCGGTGAAAAGATATTGAATGATGATTTCCAAAAAAAACCAGAGACCTGCTCCGATAATGCATCTTACATTTGCGGGAAAAGAAAGAAGCAAGCTGAAGAAAATTCCCCAGAACACTGCCAGATAAATGGCTAAAAAAAGATAAAAAAAACCTGCTACAGAGTAAATCCAGTAAAGTGAAAACGCATAGAAAACAAAACCAGCAGAAAGGCCTGAAATAAATACAAGAAGATTGTTTTTTTTGCTATCAAGAAGCAGCAGAATGGGAACAAAAGCAAACCACTCAAGAAACCAGAATTTGAAAGGTGGAAATGCGAGACAGGGTAATGCGCCCGATAATGCGATCAGGAAAAAGAAACCAATACTTTTTTTCAAACCAGAATCTTCTCCGCAAAAAACCTGCTGAGTTCTTCAAGTTCTTTTTTTTCAGGTACGAAATTCACATAATAGCCACTGTAAGGTAAATCAAATCCTGCATTTTTGAGAGAGACCTCTAATCTGTCAAAACAGGATTTTGCCCATCCATATGAACCAAAAGTCCAGGCTTTTCTATTGCTGAATTTGAGTCCGGTGAGATATGTTATCAACCCTGCCATTTCTGGAAGAATCTGGTTATGAAGAACGGATGATCCGAAGAGCAAAATTTTCGCGTCGGGTATCTCAGCAACAACATCTGAAATATCTTTTATTTCCAGATTCATCAATTCAGGTTCCTGATTGCATTCAAGGGCTTTAAGATAACATTCTTCAGCCATCATTTTTGTTGATCCCCACATCGTTTCATAGATTATCAGAATCTTCTGGCCTGGTTCGTTTGCTGCCCATCCGGTATATTTATCAATGATGCTTTCTATATCCTTCTGTTTTCTCCACAGCATACCGTGTGATGGTAGGATCATATCAATTTTAAGATTGGTGAGAGATTCAAGAACTTTTCTGACAGATGCTCCATAAGGATTCACGATATTAGCGTAATATTTTCTTGCTTCCCTTATTACTGTATCCAGACCTATTTCATCAACAAAAAATTTAGAACTTGCAATATGCTGACCAAAAGCATCATTCGGGAAGAGAATTTGTTTTTCAGGGAAATAAGTGCACATTGAATCAGGCCAGTGAACCATCGGTGTATGAAAAAACTGAAGTGAAACATCTCCAAGCGTGAGAGTCTGAGCATTATTGACGACTATAATTTTTTCAAATTTCTTATGAAAATGTTTCTCAAGATTTTCCTTTCCTTTCGGAGAGCATATGAGAGTTGCTCCTGAGACCTCAATGACCCTTTCAATAAGTCCTGAATGATCCATTTCTGCATGATTTGAAATTACATAATCAATTTTATCGAGCGGAATGATATTCTTTAATTTTTGCATAAACTCTTTTTCACAGTAGTATTTTGCAGTATCAATGAGTATATTTTTCTCACCTTTTATGAGAAACGAGTTATAGGTTGTTCCATAAGGAGTTGAGTATCCATGAAATGTTTGTAGGTCCCAGTCAACTGATCTGATACAGAAAACATCTTTAATTATTTCCATACCTTCTCCTATGAAACAGGTTCAAATTCATCTTTTCCAGCGCCGCATTCAGGACATGTCCAATCATCAGGCAGTTCATTGAACTTTACACCGGGTGAAATATTCTGGCTTTCGTCCCCTTTTTCAGGATCATAGAATAACCGCATATCTTGCATACAAATTTCATATCATCCTCCCTTATAGCCTATAATCTTCTCTGTTTTAATTTTTGTCTTCAATCCTGTGCCTTTGATTTCCAGCAACATTTTCTCAACCATTTTATCAGGTCCACATATTAAGACCGTTCTATCAGATAAATCCTTTAATTCTTTATTTATTTGTATGAAATCGAGAATGCCCCTGCAGAAGCAGTTTTCATCAAGTTCGGATTCTTCCTCAATAAAGTATTTTATTCTTAAATTGATTGCCGATGTCAGTGATTTTAACTCATCGTAAAAAGGAATATCGTTCATTCTCTTATTTCCATAAAAAAGAACACAATCTTTTTTTTCTTTTTTTAAATAAATATCTTCAAGAATACTGAAAACCGGTGTTATTCCTATACCACCTGCTATAAAAACCAATTTCTCGTCCTGGTTATCCAGTATAAACTTGCCATATGGACCTTCCAGAATTACATCTTCTCCATTTTTCAGGCTATCCAACCGTTTTGAAAAAAAGCTTTCAGTAAGTCTTTTTGTGAATTCAAGATAATTTCTTTCTGGAGAACAGGAAACTGAAAGAATCTAGATTCACTGTCAGAAAAAATCTTGAAAAATTGTCCTGCTTTAAAGGGAATATTATCGTTTTTCTCAATTCTTATACTTTTCACAGATAGAGTTCTGGTTATAACGTCACTTACCTTACTTTTATATTTCATTATGGGAATTCTGTAAACAGGGTGTTTATTTATTGTTAAATAGTTTTGCCGCAACTTCCGCATCAAGCCCTTTCAGTTTTCTGCCTGAATCATATTTTTCAGACCATACAGGATCCCAGATAGCATGAATTTTTCTGGCGTATTCATCCAGAAAATCAGCACTTTCAGTGATGATGGACTCAGCGCCAGGATAAGATGGTTTTGCTCCTGTCTGAGCAACTATGGTTCTGAGTACATGAGGATTATCTATGATCATGCAGGGACACATAAGGTTCTTTGAATATGGTTGATTTTTCTGAATTATTTTGAAAAAATCGCTCTGTAACGCCTGTCTGATTGTTGTATCCCTGATGTTGCTCTTTGTAAAATGAGTAAATACGCATGGTTCAATATTTCCATGGGCATTTATATGAAAATAAACCCTTCCACCGGCAATGCAACCACCTGCAAGATGACCATCATTCCAGAAATCAGCAAGTATAATCGCTCTTGTATTTCTTATGTGCTCAAGCCTTTCTCTCGCCCATGCCCTCTGTTCGGGAGTCGCCATGAGTGTTGTGTCAGGTTTCCGGCCAATTGGAATATATTGAAAATACCATCCGAAAAGAGCACCCTGCTCTATCATGAAATCAACAAAATCATCGCTGTAAATCACCTCGCTATTATATCTTGTGCATGTCGCAGAAAATCCAAAGAGCACACCATTTTCCCTGAGATTTTTCCATGCTTCAAGCGTCTTTTCGTACACCCCGGGGCCTCTTCTTTTATCAGTTTCTTCTTTGAATCCTTCAATGCTTATCGCAGGAGCAACATTTCCAAGGTCTCTCAATTTTGCCGCAAGTTTTTCATCAATTAAGGTTCCGTTAGTGTAGACAAGGAAAAACATATCATTGTGTTTTTCCCAGAGATGCAGAAGGTCTTCTCTATAAAAAGGTTCTCCACCGCTGATGGTTACAAAATAGATCCCAAGTTCTTTGGCTTCACTGAACAGCCTGTCAATTTCATCAGTTGTAATCACATCTTTTTTTGCATACTGGGCTGCATAACACCCTGTACAGTGCAGATTGCATTTCATTGTCGGACTCAAAACAAAAAAGAAGGGGGGTCTCCATCCTTCTTTTGCCAGAATTTCCTGTCTTCTTGCGGTTCCCTCAAACATTGCATTTGAGAAAAGGTTTGATATCAGTTTTTTCTTTGGTACAGAAGAAAGCTGTTTATTGAGGCGCCTTATAATTTGAAGGGCAGGATGCCCATTCTTTATTTTTTCCTCAAGGACCAGAACCCTTTCCTTGAATGCCGGATTGACAGATGATTTTTCAGCTATTTGTAAAATTCGCAGAATGTTTTGATCTGAAAGATATGGAAGAATTTTTAATACCCCGGAGAGGGCATGTTTTGTACTGTACTTCTTAAATGCCTTTTTCATGCCTGGCATGTTTTCCCTCCACTTTGATGGTCAGGTTTCCATCAGATAAAGACACAACTCTCATTCTGGATTTTTTTCTTTCCTGTTCTGTCATGAGACAGATTGCAAGTATAACAATCTGGTCATCTTTTTCAAAAAATCTTGCTGCCGGACCATTCAAACATATTTCGCCTGTTTTTTCATCTCCTTCAATCACATATGTTGTTATTCTGGCGCCGTTATTGAGGTTAAGAACATCTACCATGTCTCCTGCCTGAATGTCAGCTGCCTCAAGAATATCACGAGGGATCGTTATACTTCCATCGTAGTACAGCTTTTTATCTGTTACTGTTGCGCCCTTTATTTTTACCCTGCATACCGGATAAAGCATTTTATTCCCAGATTATGTTATCAATCAATCTTATACTGCCAATTTTTATTGCACCCAGAATCCCTGTATTTTTTTTGATGATTGAGACGGGTTTCATGGTTTCAAGGTCAACTGCTTCAAGATATTCCAGTATCACTTCTTCTGAATTTATTATCTTTTTCCCTTCATCGATAAGCACCTGGACTTCTTTCATATTATATAATTCTACCATTTCAGCGATTTTATGTAAAGCTTTTGAAAGAATAAGTGCTTTTTTTCTGTCCTGCGGTGGAAGATAGATATTGCGTGAACTTGCTGCAAGTCCATCAGGGTCTCTTACAGTCTTTACAGGAACAATTTCAATATCGAAATCAAGGTCAACAACCATTTTTTTTATTATGACAAGCTGCTGAGCATCCTTCCAGCCAAAGTATGCTCTTTCAGGTTGCACGATGTTAAAGAGTTTTGCCACCACAGTACAAACGCCCCTGAAATGTCCGGGTCTGTATGCTCCTTCAAGTGTATCAGATAGATACGGAACATTGACTTCTGCAATATGTGGATCCTGGTACATTTCCTCTTCCGATGGTATAAATACCGCATCAACATCTTCTTTTTCCAGTATGGATATGTCTCTATCTGTGTCTCTTGGGTATCTTTGAAAATCTTCTGCTGGTCCAAACTGCAATGGGTTAACGAAAATTGAAACTATTGTAAAGCAACCATCTTCTTTTGATTTTTTTATCAGAGCTACATGCCCGTGATGAAGATATCCCATCGTCGGTACGAAACCTATCTTTTTCCCTTTCAGTTTTGTTTCGTTTACTAAGTTTCTCACCTGTTGTTTTGTATACAGAATTTTCATTTATTAAGTTCCTTCCATAATTGGCTTATTTTAGTTGCCTTTTCAGGATGAACAAACTCCGGTTCTATTTGATTCAGGCCCTTTAATACAAATTTTCTCTCTGTCAGTTTTGGATGAGGTATTAGAAGATTGGGTTTCCGTATTACCCTGTTATCATAAAAAAGTATATCGAGATCAATTATTCGCTCGGTGTTTTTTTCGTGGTTCACAGGCCTTCCCATTTCATTTTCTATTGACTGAAGAAACCTGAGTAGTATGACAGGACTCATTGAGGTCCTTGCTGAAATCACTCCATTGAGAAACCAGCCGCCTGAAACTCCTTCCCGGGGTTTTGTTCTATAAAAGGAGGACATCCTTAATATTTCAATTTTTTTTGATAACAGTTCAAGAGCCCTTTTTATATTCTGCTTGCGGTTTCCCACATTGGTTCCAATTGCAATTATGACTTTATTCATTTTCTAAGAGAAAACATCCAGCGGTTTTTCTGGTCAGCAATAATCTTTTAAAAAGATTGACCTTATTTGCCGGATATAAAAAGTTTAAGGTATTACAGGTGCCGTTATGAAAACCATCATTGAATCCGATTATAAGTTTTTCCACATTTTTACTGAATAATGAAATTATTTCCTTATCAATAAATTCGCATGTGCGAATAACTCCTATTGTATCATATGTCTGTGGTTCAACATTCAACCATACAAGAGAGTTTTCTTCAGTTGCATCAGGGATCCTGTCAACAATACGAAATCCGAGAAAAATGGCAATATCATTTAGTTTTTTGTTGCTCGACCAGAATATTTTTTGAATTGGTATTGATTCAGAGAACAGGTTTATTTTCTCAACCGGCTTATTCTGACTGTGAAACCAGATAAAATTGGCAGGATTTTCGCCAAGATCCACCCTTACCTTGTTTACAGGATGTTTTTCCAGTAACCTCCACGAATTCTCAATAATTCTTACAAGAGTTCGCGATGTTCCATCATCAGGAAGATGCTCCTGATAATTACAATTTACCAACTGAAAAGGGAAAGCCCAGTTTCTATAAGGGTATGTGCCGGGAAAACAGGCGAGAATCTGTCCTGGTTTGACAACTGTAAAATCAAAATAATCAAATGTTTTCAAAATCTCATAAGTTAAGACTTCTGTTTCTTCTTCTGAGATGTTTGGAATATCAACAATTCTTCTTCCATCAACTGTCATGAAATCCGCGAGAAAATATGTGTGATCTTCTTTTATTCCAATATTTTTCCCTTTGGCTCGAATGATACTCAATCCGGGGAATCCTTTTTCTGAATACTGGAAAAATTTGAAATAGTGTAACTCAGGTATTGAAACAGAAGCATTTCTTATCCAGCAGCCTCTGTTTTGCATTTTTCTTATATTCTCAATGTTGCACTTTTCAATAACAACTCCGCTGATTTTGTTTCTTTTGAAAAGGGCAAGTCCATTTTGAAAGGAAAGAAACATCCGCTTCATTTGAGTTTTTTAAAAAGATGGTCGATATTTCTGAGGTACCAGTGGATGTCAAAGCAATTTTTTATCTCCTGTTCTGAAAGATGTTTTTTTACCTCTTCGTCATTGAGGAGAACTTCCATGAAATGTCTGTTTTCTTTTTTGCATTTTATGGCGTTGTTCTGCACAATTTCATATGCCTGTTTTCTTGGAAGTCCCTTATCACATAATGTGAGCAGAACCCGTTGCGAGAATATTAAACCCTTTGTGAGGTTAATATTTTCCTCCATAGAATCAGGAAAAACCTCAAAACCGGATATAACCTGATTGGTAATGTTTATAACATAATCCAGCAGAATTGTGGTTTCAGGAAGTATAATTCTTTCTGCAGAAGAATGACTTATGTCTCTTTCGTGCCAGAGGGCAACATTTTCCATCGCAATAATTGTATTTGTTCTGATTACCCTGGCAAGACCGCAGATTCTTTCACACAATACCGGGTTCCTCTTGTGCGGCATGGCTGAAGAACCTTTTTGCCCTTTTCCAAAAGGTTCTGCTGCTTCGTTAATTTCTGTTTGTTGAAGCAACCTGACCTGAAGAGCAATTTTTTCAAACGATGACGCAATAACACCAAGTGTGGCAATATATGAAGCATAGCGGTCCCGTGAGATTATTTGTGTTGAAAAAATTTCCGGTTCAAGATTCAATTTAGCGCAAGCTATTTTTTCCACGTCAGGATTAATATTTGAATATGTTCCCACAGCCCCTGAGATTTTACCCACGCTGATCTCAGACATCGCTTTTTTCAATCTTTCGATATTTCTTTTGGTTTCAAAGTACCATCCCGCAATTTTAAAACCAAATGTTATCGGTTCTGCATGAACTCCATGAGTTCTGCCTATCTGACTTAAATCTTTATACTTAATTGCCTGCTGTTTCAGTGTTTCAGAAAAAACAATGAGGTCTTCGATAAGGATATTGGTTGCTTTTACAAGCAGAATATTTGTAGCTGTATCAACGAGGTCTGAGGATGTCATCCCAAAATGAAAATATCTGCTAAACTCGCCTATTGTTTCACCGACCTGTTCCACAAAGGCAATGATATCATGATTGGTAACTTTTTCTATTTCTTCAATTTTTCTAACATCCACCCTTGCATTTTCTTTTATGTGCCTGACGGCTTCTGATGGTATTATGCCAAGTTTTTCATATGCCTCAAGAACAGCTATTTCAACCTCAAGATAAGCTGAAAACTTGCTTTCCTCACTCCAGACCTGACCCATCTCTTTTCTTGTGTATCTCGGTATCATAGTATAATATTATATAAACTTTTGGTTTTGCGAGCAACTGAAAACAATTTAATGCAGATAAAATTATGATATTTACCAGTATGCAGCGTTGCATCAAAATCTAATCTGTTAAGGCGGTGCTTATTCTGCCTGATTACATTCTTTCTTATATGAAAATAAAAGCGATTGGACTTATTTCTGGCGGGCTTGATTCTATGATTGCGACAAAACTTATGCTTGACCAGGGGATAGATGTCAAACCTATTATATTTGCATCTCCGTTTTTTCATCATGAACTGGCTGAACAGAAAACCCTGGATTTTATGGGTTTGAAAGCAAAGGTTGTAGTAATGGACGAGAAATATCTTGATATTGTTAAAAACCCTGAGTATGGCTATGGTGCTGGAATCAATCCATGTATAGACTGCAAGATTTATATGTTTAAGATTGCAGCAGGAATTATGGAACAGGAAAATGCCTCTTTTATCTTTTCCGGTGAAGTTCTCAATCAGAGACCTTTTTCTCAAACAAGAAATCTTTTACAACTTATTGAAAAAAGGTCTGATTTAAGTGGTTTAATTCTACGACCACTTTCCGCAAAACTTTTGCCTCCTACAGAGCCTGAACTTGCAGGACTTGTTAATAGAAAAAAGTTGCTTGGAATTTCAGGCAGAAGCCGTAAAGAACAACTTGAAATTGCACAAAATTTTAATATTTCAGGGTATTCACAACCCGCAGGCGGTTGCCTTCTGACGGATCGGATTTTTGCGGCAAGGTTAAAAGAGCTTTTCAGAAGATGGCCTGAATGCAAAATGGAGGATGTGAAGATTTTGAAATATGGAAGGATTTTCTGGTGCAGGAACTGTTTGATTGTTGTCGGCAGAAATGAAAAAGATAATGAATCCTTATTGAAGAGGAAAAAGAAAGAAGATAGTGTCCTTGAAGTTTATAATGTTGCGGGTCCTGTGGTTCTGGTGAGAGGAAAAACCCAGGATATTGAAGTACTGGAATACGCAAAGGACCTGCTTATCAGATATACTCCAAAGGCATGTGGAAAAAAAGTTAAAATTCGCATAAAGAAGATTTGAAATTCAAGAATATGAAAGACATAAAGCTGATTGCAATTGATCTTGATGATACACTTCTGGGTTCTGATGGACAGATTTCGGAAAGAAACATACTTGCATTGAAGAAGGCTTCAGAAAAAGGTTTAACAATAATACTTGCCACAGGTAGAATGACATCCTGCACTGAACCTTTTGTAGATACGATTGGTATAGATTGTCCTGTTGTGGTTTACAATGGCGCCATGGTCAGAGATAAACGAACTCTTGGCAGAAAAATTCTGTTCCATCTTCCACTTGAAATAGAGTATTCAGATACTGTTATTGATTACTGTTTCAGAAATGGTTTTTGTTTGAATCTCTATGTGGATGAGATTCTTTATTCACAGGATAATCCTGACACCGAAAGATTCAGAAATCTTTATTCAGGAAGAACCAATGCTCAATACAATCTTGTTGACGATCTGAGGATCTTCCGCGGGAAAAGGTCCACAAAGCTAATTCTTATAACAGACCATAAATCAGAGGATGTTGCAAGAACACGGGATTATCAGTTTGAATATTTTACCCGACTTTTTAATGGTAAGGTTAACCTTTTCAGAACTGATCCAGAATATCTGGAAATTCAGAATAAAAATACAGATAAAGGGATAGGGCTTGGCGTATATGCCACGAAATATAAAATTTCGAGGGACCAGATACTGGCATTTGGGAATGGAGAGAATGATATTGCTATGTTGAAGTATGCTGGAACAGGTGTTGCTGTCAGAAATGCTTCGGATACAGTGAAAAAACATGCTGATTTTGTCGCGGAATGGAGCAATGGTGAAGATTGTGTGGCAAGATGGATCGAAGAATATATTCTTACAGATCCGCGATGATCAGGTTTTGATATCAGGAATAGAAGAAAAACTGCCCCCAAAATTATAAAGGCGTCTGAGATTTTTTTCGGATATCCAGGCAACCAGAATTTCTCCTGTAAAAATGGTGTGGTCACCGGTTTTTAACTTTGAAACAATTTTGCATTCAAATGCAGCAACGCTCTCAGAAATTACAGGAGGTTTTACATATCTTGATTTTACCTGAACAAGTCCTGTCTCTTTGAATTTATCAGTCTGCCTTCCAGAATGAGTCCCGCAGTAAATCACTGCTTCTTTCTGTTGTTCAGATGGAAAACAGAGAACAAATTCGGGTATTTCGTTGAGCAAAAAATGAGAATATCTTGTATGCCCGATTGAGATTGCGAGCATTGGCGGATCAAAAGATGTTTGCATCGACCATCCGAGCGTTATTATGTTTGGGTTTCCAGTTTTTGAAATTGTTGTTACAAGCACCACCTGTTCAGGGTATTTTTTCAAAAACGCTTTTTCGACTGATGTTTCAATCATCATGCCTCCTTTTTATAATTCTATTTTCCATTCAAAAATGTTTGCAGCGTTTTTCCAGAAGTACAGATGTCGCGTTTCTTCATCAATTTCAAAATGATCAAGTAATCTGATAGATTGTTTATACCAGAGTGAAGCAGGTGGATTGTCTGTGCCAAAAACGCATTTCTTGAAGTAAAATAATGCGAAATTTTCAGCCGGATTCTTCATGTTCGCGTTCTGGATTCCAGAAAGCTGTTTGATGATTTTATTGATATGGAAGTCGCTGCCGCTTCCGCCCGAAAGGCACATAAATGCGTTTCTATGAAATTCAATCATTGTTAGCGATTCCTGTTGATATGGTTCTCCCGGATGGGCGAGAATTACACGAAGTCCCGGGAAATATCTACAAACCGGATCCAGGGAAAATGGTTTCATATATTCTGAATTAACCCGAAACATTCTATCGCCGGGCTGGACACTCACAATTCCCACGTGAAAAATTATTGGCATTTTTAATTGTTCTGCTTTTTCATAAAAAGGGAAAAATTTTTCATCTCCATATGGTGCATCAGGACTGATAAATTTTAATCCCAAAAACCCCTTTTCTTTGAGTTGATCCACCTTCTCTGGCATGTCAGCATAAGGTCCTCCCAGTTCAATATGCCCGATACCAATAATGATATCCGGGTACTTTTTCATTACTTCAAGAACCATTTCATTATTATAAAAGCCATGTTCAGTCATCTGTTTTCCAAGAGCAAGCGCGCAGAATTTTATTACTCCAGTTTTACGCATATCCCTGATCATATCTTCAATATTTTTATTCCTGTGCAGATGCCCGTGTATATTTATTATTGGATATTTTGCTGCCATTGGTTCTCCTTTGTTCTATTATTGTATATAATAATATCATATCGGCGTTTGATACCCGGAGTGCATAAATGCAAAAACTTTACAATATCAGAAATTTTGACCTTGACGAATTACGAGAATTGTTGTCTTCTTCTGGAGAACCAAAATTCAGGGCAGTTCAAATTTTCACATGGCTTTATAAAAAGGGAATAAGGGATTTTTTTTGTATAAGTGATATACCTGAAAAAATGCGCGATTTACTTGCTTCCAATTACACCTGTGATCTTCCGGAGATTGCTGATATTTTAATATCCAGGGATGGTACAAAAAAATTTATTTTTCGTCTGAATGATGGCAATTATATAGAAAGTGTTTTGATTCCTGATGAAAACAGGAATACTGTATGCGTTTCCACTCAGGTTGGATGTAAATACGGGTGTATATTCTGTGCCAGTGGCAAAATTGGATTTATAAGGAATCTCAGTCCTGCTGAAATACTCGGGCAGATTATCTGCATTCAATTAGAAAGTGAAAAAAACATCACAAATATTGTTTTTATGGGAATGGGTGAACCTTTTGATAATTACGATGCTGTTATAAAAAGCATAGGTATTATAAATGCCAGGGAAGGAATGAACATAGGAGCGAGAAAGATTATAGTGTCAACCGCCGGCATTGTTCCTGCGATAAGGAGATTTTCTTTATTGAAATGGCAGGTTCGCCTGGCGGTTTCTCTGCATGCTGCCGATGATTTTACCCGCAATATGCTGATGCCCATAAACAAAAAATTCTGTATTTCAGAATTGGTTGATGCATGTCGCTACTATATTGAAAAAACAGGAAGAAGGCTGACATTTGAATATATTCTGATAAAGGGAATTAATGATTCTGAAAAACATCTGAAGGATCTTGCGGTTATTGCGAAAATGCTTAATGCGGATGTTAACATTATCCGATTCAGCAAAATTGGCGTGTCAGATTTGCTCTGTCCCGATGTCGGGAAAGTGGTGGCATTTGTCGAAGGTTTGAGGCAGAAAGGTGTAAGAGCCACTGCACGCAGATCACGCGGTTGTGATATTATGGCTGCGTGCGGACAGCTCGCGGGTGTCTGTCAGGGGAAAAATGAAAAAGTGTGAAAATTCTTTCAGGTGTATTGTTTTTGATATTGATGGAACAATTGTTAAACCAGTAAGTTCATGGAGATATATTCATGAAAAACTTGGTAACTGGGATGTTCTCGCGCATAGATACCAGGATATGTTTCTTGCAGGAAAAATAAGCTATGAAAAATTTTGCAGCCTTGATGCGCAACACTGGAAAGGAATGAGTGAATCAAGTATTTCAGATTTTTTCAAAAAGGTTCCTTATTCAAAAAATGCAAAAAAAACACTTTTGAAATTAAAGAAAATGGGTTTTCGGATGATCGCTCTTTCAACAGGATTACAATACATACCTGATAGGATTAATGACGAAATAGGTTTTGACATAATTATTTCAAACAGGTTGCTTTCGCGTAATGGTATTCTTACAGGAAAAGTCAGGATTAATATTTATCATGGAGAAAAAGGAAAAATATTGAGGTCTATTTTGAAAAAAATGAAAATTACACCGCACCAGGTTATATGCGTTGGTGATAGTGATGGAGATATTCCAATGGCAAAGATCTGTGGTTTTTCCATTGCTTTTAATTCCAAGTCTCAAAAATTGAACGAGATTTCAGATTATGTTTGCAGCGGAGATGATTTTTCTGAAATTCTTGAAGTAATAAAGTCCTTGAATAATTGCTCAATTACGCAGTGCTGTCAGTGGCGGCGGCAGGCGGCCTCCTCTCTTCATAAACCTTGCAGAAGAAAATCTGTTTATATTCATAACAGGCATTTCTCCGAGTAATCCGCCAAAAGAAACCTTTTCACCTGGTTTTTTACCAGGCACAGGGATGATTCTTGCAGCAGTTGTTTTGTTATTTATAATACCGATGGCAAGAATGTCGGCGATTATTGCGCTTATTATTTCAGCAGGTGTATCTCCCGGAATAGCCACCATGTCAAGTCCAACAGAACAAACCGCTGTAAAAGCTTCAAGTTTTTCAATTGTCAGAGCTTTTTTTGACACCGCTTCTGCCATACCCGCATCCTCGCTGACAGGAATAAATGTTCCACTCAATCCGCCAACATTACCACTTGCCATTGCACCGCCCTTTTTAACTGCATCCATCAGAAGTGCAATTGCAAAAGTGGATCCAGGAGCGCCTGTTCGTTCAATCCCAAAGGATTCGATTATTTTTGCAACCGAGTCTCCGGGAGTCGGAGTTGGCGCAAGCGACAGATCAACAATTCCAAATGGTATTTTCATATTTTTTGCAAGTTCCCTTCCAACAAGTTCTCCAGCCCTTGTGATCTTAAACACGGTTCTTTTAATAATTTCTGAAAGTTCTGTAAGATTACAATCCGGATTTTTTTCAACCACACTCCTTACAACACCCGGTCCGCTGATGCCAATATTTAAAGATAGATCTGGCTCTCCCGGACCATGAAAAGATCCGGCCATAAAAGGGTTATCTTCAGGAGCATTGACAAATATGACAAATCTGGTACAGCCTGACCCATTTTTGGTTTTTTTTGCTGTTTCAAGTAGCATTTTACCCGTCATATTTACCGCATCAATATTGATTCCAGAATTTGTGCTGCCAGCATTAATAAAGGAACAAACCCTTTTAGTTGATGCAAGCACATCAGGAAGGCACTCCATCAGTATTCTCTCAGCGTCTGTCATACCTTTATGTACAAGCGCTCCAAACCCACCGATGTAATCAATACCGACCTGTTTTGTAGCTGAATCTATGGTCTTTGCGAGACGAATAAATTTATCAGTTGTTCCATGGGGTTCCATGACCATACTCACTGGAGTTAAAGAAATTCTTTTGTTTACTATCGGAACGCCATATTTGATTTCTATCTGTTTCGCATTTCTGATCAATGCTTTTCCATACCTTATAATTTTGCGCTGCACCCTTTCCTGAAATGTATGAAAATTCGAGTGAAAACAATCTTTTATGTTAATACCGAGGGTGGCTGTACGAATATCCAGTTTCTCAAAAAGAATCATTCTTGCTGTTTCATAAATTTCTTCGAGAGTGAAAGCCATATCATATCCTTTGCATCATTTTGAAAATGTTTTCATGCTGGACCTGGATGATTAAGTCCATTTCTTTACCGAGTTTAACAAGGTCTCGGGAAAGTTTTTCAACCGAGCATCTGGCATCCTTAATATCAACAAGCATTGCCATCACAAAATGGTCCTGGATTATTTTCTGGACAATGTCTTCTATGTTTATGTTATTTTTGTACAGCAGGTTTGAGATTCTGGCGACAATTCCTTTTCGATCTCTGCCAATTACAGTGATAAAAATTAATTCTTTATCCATTTTTCTCCTTTTTCTATTATACGGAAATATCAGGATATGCCAATTTCTTTTTCCTAATTACAAATTTTAATAATTCCATCACCCATAGAGGTAATGTTGAAAAAATAACCACAATCAAAAAATCCATGCCGGTAATTGACAGGGTTTTGAAAATATTCTGCATTGCCGGTGTGTATATTACAGAAGCCTGCAATAAAAACGAAAAGATTGCGGCATAAAAAAGTTTCATATTGGAAAAAAAACCAAGGTCAAATATTGATCTCTGATTGCTTCTCAGGTTAAATGAGTGAACAAGCTGGGATGTGGCAAGGACAAAAAACGCCATTGTTCTTGCTTTTTTGATCCCTGCATTCTCAAGAAATAGAACATACCAGAATGACAGAAGTGTGCATAAGGCTATCACTGATCCCTGAAAGAATATAAGTTTACCGATATGTTTATTAATAATGGGTTCATCCGGTTTTCTTGGCGGTTTTTTCATGTTGTTGGGATCAACTGGATCCACTCCGAGCGCGAGTGCTGGCAGACCATCTGTAACAATGTTTATCCATAATATCTGTACGGGTAATAATGGAACAGGCATTTTTAACAGCGATGCAAAAAACATTACCATTATTTCTCCGGCATTGCATGATAACAGATACTGAACAAATTTTCTTATATTTTCGTAAATTCCCCTGCCCTCTTCAACGGCGGCAACTATTGAAGCAAAATTATCGTCGGTTATTATCATATCTGAAACTTCTTTTGTAACATCGGTACCGGTGATGCCCATCGCTATACCAATGTCTGCTTCTTTGATTGCCGGAGCATCATTAACCCCATCTCCTGTCATCGCAACTATTTCTTTATTTCTTTTCAATGCTTTTACAATCCTCAACTTGTGATGCGGGGATACCCTTGCATAAACCGCCATATCATTGATTTTCTTTTCCAGTGCTGAATCATCGATTGAATCAATTTCTGCACCCGTCATAACAGAACTTTCATTATTAATTAAGGAAAGTTCCTTAGCGATAGCGACAGCCGATTGCCTGTGATCACCTGTAATCATCCTGACTTTTATCCCGGCTTTCTTACACTTTTCTATAGCGGATTTTGCTTCATCTCTTGGTGGATCAATCATTGCGAAAAGCCCGGTGAAAATAATTTCTTTTTCAACATTTTTCCCTGTAATTTCTTTAATCGATTCCAGTTTTCTGTAACCTGCTGCAAGCACCCTCAGTGCCTGACCTGCAAAAATCTCCACAAAATTCAGTATTTCTTCCTTTGTTTTATCATCCATTGGTTTTATTGAACCACCTTCTTCAAAATGCGAACAAAGATTTAAAAGAATGTCCGGTGCACCCTTGATATAAGCCTTGTATTGCTCATTTTCCTTTACGATTACTGTCATTCTTTTTCTTTCTGAGTCAAATGGAATTTCGTCAATAAACTGGTATTTTTTTTCGAGTTCTTCTTTATACTTTCCTGCCTTGGCAGCAACGACAAGTAGAGCACCCTCTGTTGGATCACCGGTTATCTGCCACGCTTTGTTTTTTTTCATCAATCGCGCAGTGTTACAGATAACAGCACAATCAAGAGATTTGAGAAGCCCCGGGAATTGTTCTGGTTGTATGATTTTTTCATCGAGTAAAAAGTTTCCTTCAGGAGTGTACCCTGTGCCTGTGATAGAAAAAACCCTGCCATCTGAATACATTTTTCGAACAGTCATTTCATTTTTTGTGAGTGTTCCGGTTTTATCAGAGCATATTGTTGTGGCGCATCCAAGTGTTTCAACAGAAGGAAGTTTTCTTATAAGAACGTTTTTTTTCACCATCCTCTGCACACCAAGAGCAAGTCCAACTGTTACAACCGCAGGTAAACCCTCTGGAATTGCAGCAACTGCCAGGCTGACAGCGGTCAAGAATACATCAATAAATTTGCCACCTCTGAATAATTCAAGAAGAAAAACTATTGCAACCAGAAAAATACACACATAGACAAGTATCCTTCCAAATTTTTCCAGCCTCTTTTGAAGCGGTGTTTTTTCATAGGATGCTTCTTCAATCATCAGTGTTATTTTACCGAGCTCGGTTTCCATACCTGTGTTTATGACCAGGCATTTCGCTCTGCCTGATGCAACACTGGTTCCCATATAAACCATATTTGCACGCTCGCCTATGACAAGATCGGGTTCGTCAAGGGCTATACTGGTTTTCATCGTTGGTGTGGATTCTCCTGTGAGACTTGCTTCCTGAACTGTGAAATTGGCTGTGTGCCAGATAACTCTACAATCCGCGGGAATACTGTCGCCGGCCTCTATTTCAATAATATCTCCCGGGACCAGAAGCTGCGAAGGAATTGTTTTTATTGTTCCATTTCGTATGACCCTGGTATAATGGCCGAACAGTTTTTTCAAAGCCTCAATAGCTTTTTCTGCTTTGAATTCCTGAATGAAACCGAGGATGGAATTCAGAATAACTATTCCAAGTATTGCAAATGTGTCCACCCATTCTTTCAGAAACCCTGCTACCATTGCAGCTGCTATCAATACCCATATTATGAAACTTTTGAACTGATCAAGGAATAAAAATACAGGATGTCTTTTTTTCTGTTCAGCAATCTGGTTATGTCCATATATTTCAAGGCGCGAACAGGCTTCATCTTCGTTTAACCCTTCTGATGGATTACTTTGAAGTTGATCTATAATTTCTTCAATTTTTACTGTCCAGGGTTTTTCCATTTCTTCTGATCGATTAATTTTGTAA
>CAZHJN010000035.1:17581-19601 GCA_964532995.1 uncultured bacterium | reverse complement strand
AGGGATTTGGCGGCTTCGCCTCCCACTACGGCTCAGCTCGGCCCTCCGCACAGGTCCTCGCTTACTCGGACCTATACGTCTTCGCTCCATTCAAATCCCTTTTTGGGAAAAAAAGTGGCGGTGTAGGGATTTGAACCCCAGACGTATCGGGTATGAGCCGACTGCTCTGCCACTGAGCTACACCGCCATTTCAAGATATTTTGCAAGCTGTATAAAAGCTTTTGCCCTGTGGCTGATTCTATTTTTTTCTTCTGGAGACAGTTGTGCCAGTGTTTTTCCGTTATTCAGAAGCCGGAAAACAGGATCGTATCCAAAACCGCCTGTTCCTGCTGGTTCTTCAGCTATCCTGCCGTACAATCTGCCTTCAAAGAATTCAGGGTTCCTGCCTTTTCTGATAAGAACAGCCATACAGATAAAATAGGCGTTTCTTTCTTCACCCTTCAGCAACTGCATATATTTTAACAGTTTTTCTATATTTTTCCCATCATCTGCATCCGGACCTGCGAACCTTGATGATAAGATTCCTGGTAAACCATCAAGAGCAGGGACCACAAGGCCAGAGTCTTCAGCAACAACAGGGATATCTTTATAAAGTTCTGAAACAAAGGATGCCTTGATCAATGCGTTTTCATGAAAACTTGTTCCTGTTTCTTCAGGAAGCTTTTTTATTTCAGGCAATACAATCTGACAGTTGAAATCCCTCAAAATTTCCTGTATTTCTTTTGCCTTGGAAGAGTTTTTAGTAGCCAGACAGAATTTGAAGCTCATTTTTCAGAAACTCTTTTTCAATCCGAATAATCTGCTGGATACCCTTTCCTGCCAGTCCAATAAGTTGATTGAGTTGATTATAGGAAAAGGTCATGCCCTCAGCAGAGCCCTGAATTTCAACAAATTCACCTTTACTGTTCATAACAACATTGAAATCAACCTGTGCCATTGAATCTTCTGAGTAGTTAAGATCAAGGTAATTATTGCCATTAACCAATCCAACACTCACCGCGCCAATGCAGTCTTTTATCACAGGCAGAGTGATAAGATTTCTTTTTTTCATCTGAACCAGTCCATCAACAAGAGCACAGAATGCTCCATTTATGGAAGCTGTGCGGGTGCCCCCGTCTGCCTGAATAACATCGCAATCAACCACAAGCGTTCTTTCTCCAAGATGCCTCAGATTAATCGCTGCTCTTAAAGACCTTCCGATTATTCGCCTTATTTCCTGACTTCTTCCGGATTGACTGCTTGTTCTCTGATTTCTTTCCGGTGTTGAAACAGGAAGCATTCCATATTCAGCAGTTATCCAGCCATTACCTGTGCCCTGCAGAAAAGGAGGAACTTTATCTTCAAGAGTAACACAGCACAGTACCCTGGTTTCACCCATCTCAATAATAGCTGAACCGATTGCATACTTACTTATGTTTCTTGTAATCCTGATGGGTCTTAACTCATCAGATTTTCTTCCATCTTTTCTTATTTCCATAGGATAACTCCGTATTTATTTTCCCATACATTATACCAGATAAATCCGTCTGACATAAAAAAATGGAAGAAAGTTTGAAAATAATCAGAAAATAGAATTAAATAATTCTGAGATGGAAATAACCCCGAAGTTTATCGCTGATGGGATGCTTGGAAGTCTTGCAAGATGGTTGAGACTTGCTGGATTTGATACTGAATACTTTTCAGGAAAGGATAAATATTTCCTCGCCTACAAAGCAAGGAATGAAAAAAGACTGGTTCTCACAAGAGACAGAAAATTTTTTGAAAATAACAGGACCATTTCGGTTTTTATCGAGGCAGAGGATTTAAGAGCCCAGTTGAAGGAAGTCAGGAATAAATTGAAGCTGGAACTGGTAAATGAAAAACTGTTTACTATCTGCAGTTTATGTAATCTGCCACTTGAGGAAAAAAAGGTTGAGGAGGTTATAGGTCTTGTTCCTGAATATGTTGCCAAAACACAGAAACATTTTTCACAATGTAAAAAATGCGGTAAAATTTACTGGCAGGGAACACACTGGGAAAG
>CAZHJN010000035.1:0-17481 GCA_964532995.1 uncultured bacterium | reverse complement strand
GGTTCAAGAACATTTTCAATTGCTTCTGCCGGTTGCAGTTTGAGGTGTCTATTCTGCCAGAACTGGCAGATTTCCCAGTGTTCACCGGAACAAACGACAAATTATAACCTTACACCTGAAGATGTGGTTAAACTTGCAAAGGAAAAAAACTGTCCTGTTATCGCCTATACTTACTCAGAGCCTGTGAATTTTTATGAATATATGTTTGATACTGCAAAAATTGCGCGTGAAAACGGTATAAAAAACATTATGCACACAGCAGGTTATATCAACAAAGAACCCCTTGAAAAACTTCTGCCTTATATTGATGCTGCAAATGTTGACCTGAAAGGTTTTTCTCCGGATTACTATAAAAATGTCTGTGGAGCAAACCTTGATGATGTTTTGCGGACATTGCAGATAATGAAGAAACATAAAATCTGGATTGAGATAACAACCCTCATTGTTCCAGGATATAATGATTCTCCCGAAGAACTGAGAAAATTATGTAACTGGATAAAAATAAATCTCGGACCTGAAACACCATTGCATTTCAGCAGGTTTTATCCTGTTTATAAACTTGCTCATCTTACGGCAACACCCTATAAAACCCTTGAGAATGCATATGAGATAGCACGGCAATGCGGCTTGAAATATGTTTATATAGGAAATGTTTATGATAATCCCTGTGAGGATACACTGTGTCCTGGTTGTGGTAAAATTGTTATTGATAGAAAGGGGTTTGAGGTCGTACAGAATCATATAAGGAACAAAAAATGCAAATACTGCGGTACAAAAATTGCCGGTATCTGGCACTGAAAATAATTTTTTGTATTGCTATTGAAACATCAATGGCTTTCTCTTTAACAATCAGAAATCCGCAGTTTTCTGGTTCTTTCTATCCTTCCGAGCAAAAACAGTTAAAGGCTCAGGTGATGAGTTTTTTGAACCAGAAAAAAGTTATAAATGAAAGTTTACCTCCTTTTGCGCTGATTGTTCCCCACGCAGGCTATGTCTATTCAGGGAAAACCGCAGGGTTTGCATATTCATTGCTGAAGGAACGCAAAATCGACACTGTATTTTTAATTGGCAGAAGCCACCGCGCAAATTTTCTCGGCATCATCACTGATGATAGAGACTGCTGGCGAAGTCCTCTTGGAGATGTTGCTGTTGATAAAGTGCTTGTTTCTGAGATTGTTGTGAAACCGGGATTTCGCGTTGATTACAGGATTTTGGACCTTGAACACTCTCTTGAGGTTCAGATTCCTTTTCTCCAGTGCGCCATAAAGGGTGATTTCAAAATTGTTCCCATTCTGGTTGGCTGTGAGAATCAAAATGAACTGGATATTTATGCTGATTATCTTGCGCCTTTTGTAAAAAACAGAAAAAACTCAATCATTGTTATAAGCACGGACCTATCTCATTACCATCCTGATAAAGTTGCCAGAAATAAAGACTTGCAGCTTGTTAAAATACTTGAATCAGGCGATATCTCGGTTTTCTTTCAAAAAGTAAAAGAAGGGGAAATTGAAGCGTGCGGAGCCAGTGGAGTTTATCTCGGTTTGAAAATTATCTCAAAGATTTCATCGATGAAAATTAAATCTATCGATTATTCCAATTCAGGCGATACAACAGGAGATAAAAATCAGGTTGTTGGATATGCGGCGCTGGCAGTATACCCTGTAAAAACAAAAATTTCAGATACAAAGGAGAAAAAAATGCTGAATAAATCCCAGAGAGAGACATTACTGAAAATCGCGAGAGAAACTCTTTTGTATCATCTGGCAGGGAAAAAACTTCCTGAACTGAAGATAAAGGATCCTGTACTTCTTGAAAAAAGGGGAGTTTTTGTCACTCTGAAGAAAAAAGACCAGTTGCGAGGTTGCATCGGAACAATCCTTCCTCAGAGGGAGCTCGCTTTTGCTGTCAGGGAAATGGCGATTGAGTCTGCAACAGGCGATCCAAGATTTCCTTCAGTGACAGCTGATGAGTTGAAAGAAATAGAGATTGAAATCTCAGTTTTAACTGTTCCCGTTAAGGTTTCTTCTGCGGATGAAATAGTTTTGGGACGGGATGGGGTTATTGTAAAAAAGGGCTGGAGGCAGGGAGTTTTTCTTCCACAGGTTGCAGATGAAACCGGATGGACAAAGGAACAATTTCTTTCCGCTCTGTGCTCACATAAAGCAGGTCTGGAACCCGATGCCTGGAAAAAACCTGATACAGAGCTCTACATCTTTCAGGCAGAGGTTTTTTCGGAGAGACATCTGTGAGCTTGAAGATTTTGCTGAATCTTTTTTTCAGCGGCGTAATTCTCGGTGGTTCTGTTTGCACTTTATGGTGTGGATGGGTTTTTCTGCCTTTTGTTTTTGAAAAAGAAACAAATATAAAAAAATCGCTCGGGAAGTTTTTTCTTTTTCATTCAGGAAAGATTGTTTCGTATACCATTGCAGGTGGACTCGTTGGTTATTCAGCCAGTTTCGTTTCAAATTTTAAAAATAGCAGTATTTCTATCTTATCTGCGGCATTATTTTTTCTTGCTCTGGGCATTTTGAATTTTTTTGTTCCGGAATCATTCAGAGTAAAAATGAAAAAAAGATTTGTGTGTTTTTCCGGCTTTCTGGTTGCTTTTATTCCATGCAGCGCTTTTATAAGTGTGCTTGTATATATTGCTTATGTCGCCTCTGATTTCCTGCAGGGTGCTATTTCGGGTTTTGTTTTTGGTCTTGGAAATCTTATCAATCCATTGATAATAATTTCAATGCTTGCACTACCAATTTCAAGAAAATTTGAAAAAATCTTAAAAAACACCAGGATCTTTAAGTTTGCGACAGGTTCCATTTTTATTTTCTGGTCAGGAACTCTTTTCTGGAGGGTTTTTCAGTGAAAGATAGAATAGTTGTGCATGTGTGCTGTGGAATATGTGCCATCAAAACAATTGAGTTTATTAAAAATGATTTTGAACCGATTGGATACTGGTACAATCCGAATATCCATCCGTATAATGAGTATAAACTGCGACTCCAGACAGCAGGTTATGTTTTTCAAAGACTGAAAACACCCATTGAATGGGATTTTCAGTACAACATAATTGATTGGTTCACAAAAACATTGCCTGTTGCCCATGATAAAAGCAAAAGATGCTCTATATGTTATGAAATGCGACTTGAAAAAACAGCCTTATTTTCTCGTAATCTCGGAATAAAAATTTTCACCACCACCATGTTTTCCAGCATCCATCAGGATTTAGAACTGATAAAAGAGAAAGGGAAGATCTTGGCAGCCAGATACAATCTTGAATTTTTACCGCTTGATTTGAAACAATTCTATCAGGAAGGAAAAAGCATCGCAAAAAAGTGGCATCTTTACAGCCAGAGATACTGCGGATGTTTTTTCAGTGAACTTGAAAGAGAAGGAATTATCAATGAGGATATTAAAAGAAGGTGATATCGTTTGTCTGATGTCAGAAGAAGGCAAAAAATGGTTTGTGAAACTTGAAAATAAAAAATTCAGCACACACGAAGGAATTATTGATTTAAGTCAAATCGAAGGTAAAAAGCCCGGTGGTTTTGTTTACACAAACATAAATCAGAAACTTTATTTTTTCATTCCCTCCCTTGAAGAAATCATTCTTCATTATGTTAAAAGAAGCACGCAGATTATCTATCCAAAGGATGCAGGATATTTAATTCTGAAACTTGGCATAAAAGAAGGGATGAGGATTCTTGAGGTTGGGACAGGTTCTGGAGCAATGACATTATTGCTTGCGCATTATGTCGGAGAAACAGGCAGAGTTTTCACTTACGAGCGGAGAGAGGAATTTTCAAAGAAAGCAAAGGAACTTTTACAGGATTTTGGCCTTGAAAAAAGGGTTAGTTTTTTTACAGAAGATATTGAAGATGGCATAAGAGAAAAGGATTTTGATGCTGCAATAATTGATGTGAGGGAGCCGGAGAAATACCTGATAAAGATTGTTGATTGCCTCTGCGCAGGCTCATCCATTGGAATAGTTGTTCCCACAGCAAACCAGGTTTCAGCAGTTATTTGCAGTTTTGAAAATCTTCCAGTTGCTGATATTGAAATATGCGAGATACTTTTCAGAAAATACAAGGTTAATCCTGACAGATTGAGGCCTTATGATGTTATGGTCGGACACACCGCTTATCTTATTACCGGAAAAAAGATCGTGGTATAATTAGGATGTCAAAACACGGGCACCGATGAAAAAAATTTTAATTGGAATGTACGTGATAAAAATTCTTCGAAAGGCTATAGGTCTTGATTAAGGAGGAAAAGATGCCGAAAAATGAAAAATGGGTTGAGATTGGTCTGGAAATGCTTTCTGAGGAATTTGGCGAAGAGAGAGTAAAAAAGGCGATAGATGCGGTAAAAAGATTTCAAATTGAAATTCCTGGATGGGCCCTTGGAACATTTGGGGGAGGAAGGTTTGGCGGCTATATCTATCCAGGTGCAGCAAGAAACATAGAGGAAAAACTTGATGATGCTGCTTTTATTAACAGTCTGACAGGTGTCACAAAAAGATTTGCAACTCATATGCTCTGGGATTTTTCAACTGATGGCATGGTTGCTGATTATAAGATTGCTGAGAAGGTTGCAAAAGAGGCAAAGGATAGAGGCGTTGAACTTGGTGCGGTAAATCCAACATATTTTCTTACAGGTTCTCATATGGGAAGTTTTACATCTCCTGACAGGAAAACTCAGGAAAGATATATTGAACAAACGATTCTGGCAGGAAAAATTGCAAAGGATTTTTGCAATCGCGTGGTTACTCTGTGGTTTCCTGATGGTTCAATGTATCCGGGTCAGATAGACCTAAAAAAAGCATATGAAAGGATGAAAAATTGTCTGCTTGAATCATATTCAAAGATGCCGAAGGGTATTGTGATTCTGATAGAATATAAGGTTTTTGAGCCAGGCACCTACAGTACGACAATTCCTGACTGGGGAACATCTTTTGCACTCGCAAAGAGTTTAGGAGAAAATGCAGGAGTCCTTGTTGACCTCGGTCATCACCACCACGGCACAAACATTGAACAGATTGTGGCTATGATTATCGCAGAAGGTATGAAAGGTGGATTTCATTTCAATACAAGGTATGCTGCTGATGACGACCATTCAGTTGAACCAAATCCTGAGATGGCAAGGATTTTTTATGAACTTGTAAAAGGAGATGTGGTTGTAAACACTGATAATGATAAAAACTGGGCATATATGATAGACCAGTGCGGCGGAAGGGAAAACAGGATTATGGCGCTACTGCATTCAGTTGATTCCCTGCAGCTTTCTCTTGCAAAAGCAATGCTTGTACAGACAGAAAAAATCTGCCGGCACCAGGATGCCGATGAAATACTTTCTGCCAACAGGTTATTCAATGACGCCATAATAAATGCCGATGTGCGACCGGTTGTTGCAAAGGCAAGGATTGAACTTGGAGTACCTGCTGATCCGGTTGAAGCATTTATTCAGAGTGGATACCAGGAAAAGATAGAAAAACAGAGAGCATAACTGAAATAGTTCTGCGCTATTATTTCGATAAATTCAGATTATAATCAGGGACTTGACAAAGATTCAGATATGGTTTTAGATATAGGTGGTAGAAAATGGGAGAAAATGGTGTTTATTGGAGAATACGGGTGTAAGATTGATGATAAAGGAAGGGTTGTAATACCATCAAGACTCAGAAAATGTTTATTTCAGTATAATGTGAAAAGTGTGTTCATAACAAAAGGTCTTGAGAACTGTCTTTTTGTGTTTCCAGAAAATATGTGGACTGCACAGACAGAAAAACTGAAAACTCTTCCATTTACAAAAGGTGATCCAAGAGCATTCACAAGATTATTTTTTTCCGGAGCGTTTGAATCTAAAATTGACAGACAGGGCAGAATTGCGCTTCCGCAGAATCTTGGTGTTTACGCTGGACTTGTTGAAAATGTTGTAATTATTGGTGTTGGTGATCGTCTCGAAATCTGGTCAGAGGAAAACTGGAACGCATATTCTAAAAGGGCACAGGAATCATACGCAAAAATTGCAGAATCTCTGATGAACAGTTGAGAGAACATGAGCCTGTGATGGTTGAGGAAATTATAAATTTTCTTAACCCTCAGCCAGGTTATGTTTATATAGACGCCACATGCGGAACAGGACATCACTCGCGAGCGATACTTGAATATACAAACAAAGGCTGTACCATGATTTGTGTGGACAAGGATCCTCGTGCAATTATGAGAGCACAAAAATATCTTGCAGATTTTTCTGGCAGTGTAATCTTTATAAATGATGGTTTTGAGAATATTGAAAGAATAATGCAGGAGACTGGAATAAAAAAAGCAAATGGCATTCTGTTTGATCTTGGATTTTCCTCCGAGCAGATTTCAGACCCCGAAGCTGGATTTGGTTTCAGGCAGGATGGTCCACTTGATATGAGGTTTGACAGAAACTATGGAATCAGTGCTTATGATGTTGTAAACAGATTTTCAAAAGAACAGTTAAGAAGAATTTTATTCACCTTTGGTGAAATTAAAGAGGCAGAAAGGATTGCGCGACTCATATGCGATGAAAGAAAGAAAAAATTTTTTGAAACAACGAGAGAACTTGCTGATTTTCTGGCTAAAAATATAAGAAAAAGAACAGGTATTCATCCTGCGACAAGAGTGTTTCAGGCTATAAGAATTTTTGTGAACAGAGAACTTGAAAATCTGGAGACAGCTCTTAAAGGAGCACTGAATATTCTTGCTTCAGGTGCAAGAATCATTGTGATTTCCTATCATTCTCTCGAGGACAGGATTGTAAAAAATTTTTTTAAATCAGAAAAAAGAATAAATGTGCTTACAAAGAAACCTGTTGTGCCGGGTAAAATTGAAAAAACCATGAATCCGAGTGCCAGAAGTGCCAAGATGCGCGTTGGGGAGGTACTGCCTTGAAAACCAGAAGAAGGAAGCCGGACTGGATAACGAATCTTTTTCTTGTGGCGGCTTTTACTTTTTGCTATCTGATAATTTATTGCAAGGCAGTCGCTCTCGGTTACAGGGTCTCTGATCTTGAAAGAACCTGCAAGCAGTTGAAGAACTGGAATCAGTATTATAGAAGTCAGATTTTAAGAGAACTTTCACTTGAAAAGGTGAAGCAGCGAGCAGAAAAGATGAATCTTTCACTTGAAATTCCTGAAACATGGAGAATTATTTCACTTGCGAATTCCGAGACTGAAATTGAAAAAAAGGATAAAAGCGCGCATGCAGAAGAGCTCAGATAGATCTTATAGATTTTCAAGACGGAACAGGCAGGTTGAGATATTTCTCTACCTTGGTTTTTTTGCGCTGATCAGCAGGCTCTTTTATCTGCAGGTCATAGTGTATGAAAAATACTCCACGCTTGCCGGGAAGATTCAGTTTATAGAACAACAGTTACCCGCTCAGAGGGGAACCATTTATGACCGAAATGGCAACATACTTGCAATGGATGTTCCTGCAAGAACTCTTTATGTTGATACCAGGCATATTGATGATAGAGAAAAAACAATGAAAATTCTGGCATCAATATTGAAAATACCTGTAAGTGAAATTGAAAAAAAATTCAGAGAGAAATACCCGAGGATAAAAAGAAAACTTACTGTTGAGGAGTATACGGCTATTGAAAAGGAGAAACTTAAAGGGATTGTTTTCGAAGAGGATTACAAACGCGTCTATCCAAAAGGGAAACTGGCATGTCACATTCTTGGTTTTACAAATGTTGATGGTGTTGGAATCGAAGGGGTGGAGATGCAGTACAATGATATACTCTCCGGCGAAACAGGTCTCATCACAATTCCCAGAGATGGACGGGGAAATGTTTTGAATTCTTTAAGCAGGGTGATTCGATCATCGGTAAAAGGGAAGGATATTTATCTTACAATAGATGAAAGAATTCAGCAGATTGTTGAAGAAGAAATAGAAAAATGCTGGGAGAAAAGTTGTCCAAAAAAAATCAGTGTTATTGCGATGGATCCGAAAACGGGCGAGATCCTTGCGATGGCTAACAAACCGGATTATGATCCTAATGTTCCTTCCAGATTTCCGCCGGAACACAGAAAAAATTACGCTGTTACAGATCTTTTTGAACCGGGTTCAATTTTCAAAATTGTCACGGCAGCAGCGGTTCTTGAAGAAAAAAAGGCAGGACTTGATGAGGTTTTTAACTGTGAGGGAGGCAAATGGTTCATACGAGGTCATATCCTTCATGACGCTCATCCATATGGTCCTCTTGAGTTCCAGCAGATTATCATAAAGTCAAGCAATATCGGCACAGTTAAACTTGCTATGAGAATAGGGGAAGAAACCCTTTATCAATATATTAAGAAATTCGGTTTCGGAGAATTGACTGGCATTGACCTTCCAGGGGAAATACGGGGTATTCTCAGGTCTGTTGAGAGATGGTCTGATTATTCAATTACAGCAATTCCCATAGGTCAGGAGGTCGGAGTGACCTGTCTTCAGGCGATCAGAGCAATATCTGTGTTTGCAAACGGCGGATATCTTGTGAGGCCGCATGTTTTGAAAAAGGTGGAATCATCTGATTCGTCGCTTCTGCATTCTGCTGTTACAGGTGAACCACTTATTACCAGCGAAAATATTATGACTCTGAATTCAATTCTCGCAAGAGTTGTCAGTGAAGAAGGAACCGCTGTAAAGGCGAAAATTCATGGATATTCAATCTGCGGTAAAACCGGCACAGGCCAGAAATTTATAAACGGTGCTTATTCTCACAGCAAGTTTATTGCGTCATTTCTTGGCTTTATCCCACTTGAAGATCCAAAGATTTCCATCCTTGTTAATGTGGATGAACCGGTGGGTGCTTATTATGGTGGAGCCGTGGCTGCGCCGGTCTTCAAGGAAGTGGCATGGCGCATTATGCAATACATGCAGGTTCCGCCTCAATCAACAAGTATAGCAATGACAGGTTTTCAGACATATGAAAATAAGAGAACTGATTAAAAATGTGAAATCTGTGAAGCCTCAGGAAATCCTGAATTATGAGGTTTCAGGGATTTTCTATGATTCCAGAAAAGTTTTACCAGGAAGTATTTTCGTTGCCATTCGCGGAACAGCCTCAGATGGAAATGCATTTGTTCAGAATGCGATAGAAAAAGGAGCAGCAGTAATTGTCACCGAAAAAAAAGACTTAATTCTGCCCTCAGGAGTTGGTATTGTTGTTGTTGAGAACAGTCGCAGAGCGCTTGCTGAAATGGCAGCAAACTATTATGGATTTCCTTCAGGGAAAATGAAGATTATTGGAATTACAGGTACAAAAGGCAAGACAAGTACATCTGTTATTATAAAGAAGATTTTTGAGAAAGCTTCCTTTAAGACCGGACTTATAGGAACAATCCAGTACGAGATAGGGCAGAGGGTTGTCCCTTCGACCAACACGACTCCTGAATCCATTGATATTCAGGCACTGCTTGCAGAGATGTTTGAAAACGGCCTGACCCATGCGGTTATTGAGGTTTCATCTCATGCTCTTGAACAGGGCAGAATTGAATTTATCGATTTTGATGCTGGCGTGTTCACCAATATTGCTGAACACGAACATCTTGATTATCATAAGAATTTCAAAAATTATCTCATGGCGAAGTCTAAATTCTTTTCATCGTATCTTCCTGCCGGACATAAGAAGGGAAAATATGCGATTATCAACCTTGATGACAGTCATTCCAGTTTCTTTATAAAGATTGCGAAGCAGAATAAATTGAATGTTGTTACTTATGGTTTTTCAAAAAAGGCGCAGTATCACCCAGAATCCTTTTCTTTTGACCGCAGGGGAACATCTTTTACACTGAACGGAAAAAATTTTTCAACAGGACTTTTAGGGGCTGGAAATCTTTATAATTGTCTGGCGGCAATTTCAACAGCTCTTTCCATGGGTATAGATATTGATATTATTGCTGAAACTCTTTCAAAACTCGAAAATATACCTGGAAGAATGGAATTTGTCGATGCCGGTCAGCCTTTTACGGTTGTTGTGGATTATGCCCACACGCATAAGGCACTTGAAGAATTGCTTAAAACAGTACGACATCTTAAACCGGAACGGATACTTGTTGTCTTTGGATGCGGAGGCGACAGGGACAGGAGTAAAAGGCCATTGATGGGGAAAATTGCTGCAAAAATGGCTGACAGAATTTACATAACTTCAGATAATCCCCGCAACGAAGACCCTGATAAAATAATCGCGGACATATATAAAGGAATTGTCTTCTGGCGAAGAAAGAAGTGTCAGATTATTCCTGATAGAAGGGAAGCAATAACCAGGGCATTAAAAGATGCAGGGAAAAATGACTGGGTTGTCATTGCAGGCAAAGGCCATGAACAATACCAGATTGTAAAGAATGTTTTTCATCCATTTGACGATAGAAAGGTTGTTCGGGAAGTACTAATCAGTAAAAAGGCGCAGATTTAATGGAACCGGTTTCTTTAAGGGAAATACTTAACTGGACAGAAGGATATCCTCTGCATATCAGAAATGAACTCTTTTTTGAAAATATAAGCACTGATTCCAGATCAGGGTGCAGGGATTCTTTATTTATTGCTCTGAAAGGCAAAAACTTTGATGGTCATGATTTTGCATACCAGGCTATAAAAGCTGGTGCAAGGGCGGCTGTGGTAAGCAGGGCTTTGCGATACGAATTTCCACAGATAGTTGTTCGGGATACAATTAAAGCCCTTGGTGATATAGCAAGAAATTACAGAAGAAGATTCCACTGTTCAATCATAGGTATCACCGGAAGCGATGGAAAGACCACAACCAAAGAAATGTGCTCACACCTGCTCTCATATAAATTAAATGTGTGCAAAAACCAGGGTAATTTTAATAACGAAATAGGACTTCCATTAAGTATTTTTTCAATTACAGAAAAAACAGATGTTGGGGTTTTTGAACTTGGAATGAACGGATACGGTCAGCTGAAATATCTCGGTTCAATACTGCAACCCGATATTGTCATAATAACCTCTGTTGGGTACGCACATATTGGTTTTTTCGAAAGCCGTGCTGGAATTGCAAAAGCAAAATCAGAGATACTTGAAAACATTTCTGTTGATGGATTGGTTCTTTTAAATGGAGATACAGATTTTTTCAGATATTTTGAGGGCAGGACAATTTTTCCACCTGTGAAGGCGGGAATGAACAGGGTTAATGATTTTTGTGGAATGATGACTGATTATGATGGAGAAAGTTTCGTATTGCAGGTTGAAGGCTGGGAAAAAATCAAATTCAGAATAATGTCATGGAATGGTTCCATTGTGTATCCCGCACTTTTTTCAATTTTTATTGCAGACTATTTTGGTGTTCCAAGAAACTCAATCGCAAAACTTATACAGGATTTCATTCTTATTGGCGGAAGAGGAATTGTAAAGGAACATAATGGAATTCGCATAATTGACGAAAGCTATAATGCAAATCCCGGTTCAATGAACATGGCTTTGAATTACTTTGCAATGCAAAAGGCAAAAAGAAAGATAGCGGTTATCGGCGCGATGGCAGAACTCGGGAAATGGAGCAGGTTTTATCATAAGAAAATCGCCAAAACTGTCAGAAATCTAAAATTTGATGCGGTGTTTACAACAGGACAGGATGCAAGTATAATTTCAGAGTTTTGCGGTCAAAAAGGAAAGCATTTTGAAAATATTTCTGATCTGGCACAGTTTTTATGCGGTTTTGTTCAGGAAGGAGACGCTATATTGATAAAAGGTTCGCGGATAAACAAACTTGAACAGGTTTTTGAAAAACTAACAAACTGACCGGAGAAAAAAGTGTTTTATTTTCTGGTTCCATACATTACAGAAATTTTTTCACCATACAATGTGTTCAGATATATTACCGTAAGGACTGTATGCGCTTCATTGACATCGCTTTTTATATGTCTTTTTCTTTTTCCCTCATTTATTCGCAGGGTAAAACATCTCACCTACCCAAAGATGCTTGAATTTCATCAGAACAAAGATAAGACCCCTTCAATGGGAGGGCTTCTGATTCTATGGAGCATGCTGGTTTCCAATTTTTTATGGGCGGATCTGAAAAACATCTATGTTTTGATGTTGATTCTAATTTTGTGCTGGCTTGGACTTCTCGGTTTTTTTGATGACTATCTGAAAATGACAAAGATGGATCCAAAAGGTCTGCGGCCTCGTGTGAAAATCATTGCCCAGATTTCCATTGGTTTCATACTCGGTTTGATATTGTACTATCATCCAGCCCTGAATTTTTCAAGTCTCCTTTATGTGCCATTTTTTAAAAATATCTCATTTGATCTTGGTCCGTACTATGTGCTTCTCACAACATTCATAATAGTTGCGACCTCAAATGCTGTTAATCTCACTGATGGCCTGGATGGACTTGCCGCTGGTACTGTGCTGATGGCTGCTGTTGCTTTTGGATTCATAGTTTACACAACCGGTAATGCGATCTTTTCAAATTATCTGAATCTGCCTTTTGTTCCAGGTATTGGAGAAACAACTGTCTTCTGCGGTTCTTTGATTGGTGCGGTGCTAGGTTTTCTCTGGTATAACTGTCATCCGGCAGATATTTTTATGGGTGATACAGGCTCTCTTCCTCTTGGTGGTATCATAGGCTTTTTTGCAATTATCAGCAAACAGGAAATTTCACTGATAATTGTCGGTGGAATTTTTGTGATGGAGGCTTTTTCAGTTGTTTTGCAGGTAATTTCTTTTAAGACAAGGGGCAAACGAATATTCAGGATGACTCCGCTTCACCATCATTTTGAACTGTCTGGCTGGAAGGAATCGCAGGTGGTTATCAGGTTCTGGATACTGGCAATAATTTTTGCCCTCTTTACTCTGGTAACACTGAAAATCAGATGAATGATATTAAAGGCAGGAATTTTCTTGTGGTTGGGCTCGGGGAAACAGGTTTTGATGCAGCCTGCGTTCTGCACAGCCATGGTGCAAATGTCAGGGTAACTGAGATAAAGAATAATTCTGCGATACAGGGAAAAAAGAAAAAACTCGTTTCCCGTGGTATTGATGTTGAAACAGGTCATCATTCAGTTGAATATGTTGAGTGGGCAGATATCATTGTACCCAGTCCCGGGATCCCTCTTGATGCAGCACCGATTTTGCATGCAAGGACCAGGAGCAAGAAAATTGTTAGTGAAATAGAGATAGCGTACTGGTTATCCGATTCAAAAAAAATCATCGCCATCACAGGAACAAATGGGAAAACAACAACAGTATCACTGGTTGACCTGATTTTTGAAAAAGCAAATATTCCTCATATCACATGCGGAAATATAGGAAATAGTTTTATAGGTGAACTGGATAGAATAGACGCTGACACATGGATTATTCTTGAAGTGAGCAGTTTCCAGCTTGAATACATTGAGAAATTTCAAGCTTTTATTGGTACGATTCTAAACATAACTGGCGACCATCTTGACTATTATTCAAATTTTTCTCAGTATTTAGACGCCAAAAAAAAGCTTTTTATCAATTCTGATACCGGTGATTGGGCAATCCTGAATTATGATGACAACTGGTGCAGGGAAATAGCAAATGGTTTGAAATGCAATAAAATATTTTTCTCAAGCAAAAACAGAATTGATGGGATATGTATTATTGATGATTCTGTTTATTTCAAAGAAAGGAAACTCTTTTCACTTGATGTTTTTCGTAAAAGTCGGTTAACAGGATTACATAATCTTGAAAATATAATGGCTGCTGCAGGTATAGCCACGATAACCGGCTTATCTTTGGAATCCGTTATCAATGCTATAATTGATTTTATCCCTCTCAAACACAGAATAGAGAAGGTTGCCACAATAAACGGAATCACCTTTATTGATGATTCTAAAGCAACGAATGTTGATGCGGTTTGCAGGGCCCTTGAGAGTTTTCCCAAAAAAAATAACATAATGCTTATTCTTGGGGGGAAGGATAAAGGGTTTTCCTTTGAACCGCTTAAAGATTTTCTTAAAGACAGGGTGAGACTTATTTTTGTTATAGGTGAAACAACCGGAAGAATAAAAAGAGAACTGTTTTCTACCGGTATAGAAATCAGAGAGATTAAAAATTTTAACGAAGCGGTGAGGATAGCAGTTTCAGATGGAAATTTCGGTGATATCGTTTTACTTTCTCCCGGCTGTTCGTCGTTTGATATGTTTACCAGTTATGCGGAGCGTGGAGATGTCTTCAAGACTGCGGTTAAAAATCTACTATAAATGCCTGATTGCGTCAATGTTGCTGTTAATCCTTGGCGCCGCAATGGTTTTGAGTTCAAGTTCACCATATGCATTGCAGCATACAGGAGACACCTTTTATTATTTCAAAAAACACTGTTTTTTTCTTATCCCGGGACTTATGCTGTTTTTCTTTTTCAGGAATCTTCACTACACAAAACTTCGTAAGTTTGCAAAAGTCCTTGTTCTTGTTTCTGTTGTTCTTCTTATTCTTACTCTGATTACCGGCGCAGAGGTCAAAGGTTCAAAGAGGACAATAAATTTTGGCGGTTTCAGATTTCAGCCATCAGAACTTGCCAAATTTTCGCTTATCATCTATCTTGCGCATTTTTTTTCAAGGTATGAGGAGGAAAAAAAGAATAAGAAAACTTTTATAATTCCTATCGTGGTGACAGGTCTTATAATGGTTCTTTTATTAAAGGAGCCGGATTTTGGCAGTACAGCCACTGTTTTCGCTTATATAATGGGTTTTTTGATTGTGGCGGGTATCAACTGGTTTATTGTTATGGCCATCATGCTGTCTGCGGTGCCCGCTGTTATCTATCTCATTCAAAGAAAGCCGTATATGTGGAAGAGGATTATTGCTTTCATAAGACCGGAACAGGACCCTCTTGGTGTTGGATATCATGTTATTTCGGCGCTCATTTCCATCGGTTCAGGCGGATTATTTGGTGTGGGACTCGGTCGGGGAAGGCAGAAGATGGAATTTTTGCCAGAGGCTCATAAGGACTATGTCTTCGCGGTCGTTGGTGAGGAACTGGGACTTGCGGGTGCTGTTTTTGTTCTGGTTCTGTTCGGGATAATAGTTTTTACCGGATTTTCACTCAGCAGAAGAATCAAGGATATTTTTGGAAGATACCTTGCTTTTGGAATAAGCATGTATTTTGGTATTCAGGTTTTTATTCATGCTGGTGTAACAATGAAGATCCTACCACCAAAAGGAACAACTCTTCCTTTTTTTAGTTATGGCGGTTCTTCTCTTGTTATTGCTCTGGCAATGCTCGGTATTTTTTTCAGTTTAATTCGAAATGCTGAAATAGAAGGTGATGAGCCAGAACTGGTTTCTGAAATTCTGTAAGCAAACCGATATCAGTTTGCTTTCGGATAACACAGTAGTTCAATGCGATAAATTCAATCCATCAGAGCAAATGAAAATTTAAGATTCAGCGTTATTCTCATCGGCACAGGTAAAAATTTTCCTTTCCTGTCAGGATCTGGAACCTGAAAAAGGTAGTTTATATCAAGTTTGAGTGTACCTGTGGCTTTTGTCATAATTCCTTTTTTTGCATCAAATAGAATCTCTCCATCAGATGAATTTCTGCCCGTGATTTTCACCTTTGTATCTTTTTCTTTTGATGTATGGTTGATGACCTGGTTTGAAATAAGTCTTATTTTTTCGAGGTCCCTGAATTTTCCCGCATAGACATAGGTGAATTCAAGTGGAGGAATCCTGCCTGAAGGAAAATTAAACGATTCAATTTTCTGTGTCCATCTTTTACCCTGTGTTATTGAATCAGGAAAACAGGGAAATAGACTTAAGAAAGGTGCAAAATCCAGCATTCCCTGTTTCAGAGTGGTCTTTTTGTGTATCTTTCCATTTTCATCCATCTGAAGCAATAATTGTGGAATAAAAGATGAAAGTGCGGTTTCTGAATCTGTTATGTCTTCAAATGGTTCGTCATTAACAAGAATTTTTGATTTTCTGGCAGACAGTTTTATCTGATAAAGTTCATCAATTTTGCCGAGATTCAGTAATTCCATAAGAAAATCCGTTTTCACCTTAAAATTCATCGGTTTTTCATCAAAAGAAGCCCATCCTGCTGTGCCATTGATATTGACCCTGTACACAAGATTTTCAAGCGCAGGGAATCTGTATTTGAAAATCGGTGATGTTTCCTGGCCGAAAGCAATACATACAATAAATAAGAATACTATCGCTGGAATTAATTTTTTCATTTTACCCTTTCCGCAAACCGGTTCAGTCGTTTTATCGTTTCTTTAATGTTTTCCATGCTGGTGGCAAATGATATCCTTATAAATCCCTGCGCACCAAAATCATCACCAGGCACAGTGGCGAGTTTTTCTTCCTCAAGCAGCTTCCGGGCAAGCAGGGTGGATGTCATTTCACCTATTTTCAGAAACAGATAAAATGCTCCATCAGGTTTGCAATATTCAATCTGTTGCGATATGTTTTTCAGAATATAGTTTCGACGATCTTCAAATTTTTGAACCATTTTTTCAACAAACTTTTGATCGGCTGAAATTGCTTCAAGAGCGGCTTTTTGAACAAAGGATGTGGGATTTGAAGTTGTTTGACTCTGAATATTTGCTATGGCTTTTGCTAAAGGGAGTTCTGCTGCAAGATAACCAATTCGCCATCCGGTCATCGCATATGTCTTTGAGACACCATTTACCACAACGGTCAATCTTTTTATTTCATCATTGAGAGAAGCAATGCTGATGTGCTTTATTCCATCATAAACCAGTTTTTCATAAACTTCGTCAGATATAACTATTATTTTATTTTTGCATGCGATTTCAGCAATTTGCTCAAGTTCGTCCTTTGTATAAACAATACCTGTGGGGTTTGACGGGCTGTTAAGTATGAGAGCCTTTGTTTTCTCATTTATGATTGATTTAAGATGTTCGATATCAATCTTGAACTTTTCATTGAACCTGCAGAAGATACACTGTCCACCGGCAATTTTCACCATCTCCGGATAGCTTACCCAGTAAGGAGCAGGAATAATAATTTGATCACCATCATTGCAGATTGCAAGCATAACATTGAAAAGACTGTGCTTTGCGCCGCAGGAAACAACAATCTGATCGGGTTGATAACTCAGATTATTGTCTCTTTTGAATTTTTCGCATATTGCCTGTCTCAGCTGTTTGATACCGGATGAATCAGTGTACTTTGTGAATCCCTCATTCAAAGCCAGAATAGCTGATTGTTTTATAAAATCAGGTGTGTCAAAATCAGGTTCACCAACAGAAAGATTAATAACATTTTCGCCAGCTGCGATAAGTTCAGCGGCCTTTTTGTTTATGGTAAGCGTGCTTGATGGTTTTATCGCTCTTGCTCTGATTGAAATTTTGTCCTCAATCATACATCTCCCTTTTTAGATAAAATTCTAACATAGAAAGCGGGTTTCTTCCATTTTTTCCTGTTCCTCCCTTAAATCCCCCTCAATCCCCCTTTTTCAAAGGGGGAAGAAAACACTGAAAAGGGGGAATTATTTTTTACTCCCTCCTTTATT